>NZ_CP053746.1:892500-1150000 GCF_013201545.1 Pseudomonas graminis | reverse complement strand
GGTACGAAAGTAGGTCTTAGTGATCCGGTGGTTCTGTATGGAAGGGCCATCGCTCAACGGATAAAAGGTACTCCGGGGATAACAGGCTGATACCGCCCAAGAGTTCATATCGACGGCGGTGTTTGGCACCTCGATGTCGGCTCATCACATCCTGGGCTGAAGCCGGTCCCAAGGGTATGGCTGTTCGCCATTTAAAGTGGTACGCGAGCTGGGTTTAGAACGTCGTGAGACAGTTCGGTCCCTATCTGCCGTGGACGTTTGAGATTTGAGAGGGGCTGCTCCTAGTACGAGAGGACCGGAGTGGACGAACCTCTGGTGTTCCGGTTGTCACGCCAGTGGCATTGCCGGGTAGCTATGTTCGGAAAAGATAACCGCTGAAAGCATCTAAGCGGGAAACTTGCCTCAAGATGAGATCTCACTGGAACCTTGAGTTCCCTGAAGGGCCGTCGAAGACTACGACGTTGATAGGTTGGGTGTGTAAGCGCTGTGAGGCGTTGAGCTAACCAATACTAATTGCCCGTGAGGCTTGACCATATAACACCCAAGCAATCTGCAGAGAGACAGCAGATTGCGGTGTGTGAAGACGCATGAAGACGAAAGTTTGCGAACACACAAGCTGCACCTTGATCACATACCCGATTTGCTGAAGCGTTCGAGAGGACGAGTCAGTACCCGAATTTCTTGACGACCATAGAGCGTTGGAACCACCTGATCCCATCCCGAACTCAGCAGTGAAACGATGCATCGCCGATGGTAGTGTGGGGTTTCCCCATGTGAGAGTAGGTCATCGTCAAGATTAAATTCCGAAACCCCATCTGCGAAAGCAGATGGGGTTTTGTTTTTGCGCGTGAAAATCTATCAACCACCTCTCACAATTAATCAGTCCTCTAGCTGCCTTGCCGGCGGCTTGGGCCTTGAAACTTACACTTGCGTGGGTCAGCTGTATGGCTATCATGCGCGTCTTACTGCCAGGCACTCTGACTCATGCATACATTGCTAAAGCTACTTGAAGACGGGGCGTTTCACTCCGGTGAGGATCTGGGGCTTGCGCTGGGTGTCAGCCGGAGTGCCGTCTGGAAGAAGCTACAGCAGGTCCAGGCTGACCTGGGTATAGAGGTTTACAAGGTGCGCGGTCGTGGCTACCGGTTGGCCTCGCCGCTGTCATTGTTGGATGATGAGGCTCTGCGTCGTGAGCATATGGGGTTGGGCTGGGCGTGCAGGATTCACGAAACGATCGACTCAACTAATGCTGAAGCCATGCGAGTGGCCAATTCAGACGCTGAACTTCCTTGCTTGGTTCTCGCAGAGCAGCAGACGGCTGGTCGCGGCAGGCGTGGCCGTCATTGGGTAAGTCCTTTTGCTGAAAATCTCTACTACAGCCTCGCCTTGCGTATGGATGGCGGGACGCGTCGCCTGGATGGCCTGAGTCTTCTAGTAGGACTTGCTGTGGTAGATACGCTTAGAGAGCTCGGTATCGATACTGCGGGGCTGAAATGGCCCAATGACATTCTGGTCGGCGGTAAGAAACTTGCTGGAGTGCTGCTTGAGATAACCGGCGATCCTGCCAATGTATGTCATGTGATAATTGGTATCGGCATCAACGTCAATATGCGTGAATCCAGTAACGTAGACCAGCCTTGGACTTCATTGGCTCTGGAGTTGGGGCTCGTCCAGGACCGGAACAAGGTTGCTTGCGCGCTAAGTCGGAATCTCAGCGCATATCTCGCTGGTCATCAGGAAAAGGGCTTCGCGGCCTACCGGAGAGATTGGGAGGAGAAGCACTTGTGGCAAGGGCTTGTGGTCGCTCTCACTGCGGGAGCGACGATCACTCAGGGTGTTGTCCTGGGGGTTGGTGATGACGGGGCGCTAAGGCTGAAGGTAGGTGGTCGTGAGGAGCACTTCAGCGGGGGGGAGGTGAGTCTGAGGCTTCAGGGGAATTAGGGTAGAAATCGGAGTTAATAGGTAGGCATGCATCCGAATGCATATCGATTATGAGGTGGGTATGCCTTGGGCATTTTTGTTGTTGCTCATGTTGAACGGTCTTTATTTTGTCTGGCATCAGCAGGATGCGCCGCTGCGCCCCAAAGAGGTCGAGCCGGTGCTGACTCATAGAGCATATGGCCAGGATATTCGGCTGCTTAGCGAGTCGGGATTGGATGGTGCTAACGCGCGCATCGCTGCAGACCAAGAGCAATGCCTCTACCTGGGCGGTACCGCCAGGCAGGCTGAAATTATGCTTCTCGAGCAGCGCCTGGTTGCATTGGATATTGACACTCGCCTCGGTAGGCGCCTGGATCATCAAGGCGGCGGGTATTGGCTGAAAATTGCGCCTGCGAGTAGGCGGCTGGTGAGCGATGTGCTAATCGCCGAGCTCCGCCGGGATTTCCCCATGCTAAAAAAAGAAATAATGTCATGTGAAGGCATTGCAACCGCAGATTAGTTTGAATAGAATGGCGCCCGCTTCGCAGTGCAGATCAACTGATAGGTACTGATGTAGCGATGGTCAATGCTTGTAACCTCAAGTTTTTATTGAGAAAAAGATTGACAGAAGGGTGGCATGATATAGAATGCTGCCTCGCTTAGGAGGGGTTCCCGAGCGGCCAAAGGGATCAGACTGTAAATCTGACGTCTACGACTTCGAAGGTTCGAATCCTTCCCCCTCCACCATATTTTGAGCGTAAGCAGCAAAGCTCAGCGGGTATAGTTTAGTGGTAGAACCTCAGCCTTCCAAGCTGATGATGCGGGTTCGATTCCCGCTACCCGCTCCAAGTTTTCTGGTTGTGCAATGTGTTTTGCTCTTGTAGCTCAGTTGGTAGAGCACACCCTTGGTAAGGGTGAGGTCAGCGGTTCAAATCCGCTCAAGAGCTCCATTACTAAGGCAGATATGTGAGTATCTGCCTTTGTTTTAGGCGCTGCGAATGCCAAGGTTTTCAAGGTCTTGGTGAGGTGGCGCCGCAGTGAGTCGACGTGCACAATCGCAGTTGTCGAGTTGCTGTTGAAATCTTCCTGTCAGGTCCGCATAATGTTCGGCCTGATTTTGCTTTTAGGTCAGTAGCTCAATTGGCAGAGCGACGGTCTCCAAAACCGTAGGTTGGGGGTTCGATTCCCTCCTGACCTGCCAGATTCTCCAAAGTATCTGGCTTTCTTTTCACAGGATTTTAGTAGATGAATCCAAAGGCTGAAGCCCAAGACTCCCGTTTTGATCTCGTGAAGTGGCTTGTAGTAGTGCTTCTGGTAGTCGTGGGTGTCGTTGGAAATCAATACTACTCCGCGCAGCCAATCCTGTATCGCGTTCTTGCCCTGCTTGTGATCGCCGCCGTGGCAGCCTATGTGGCTCTGCAGACGGGGAAGGGTAAGGCTTTCTTTGTTTTGGCCAAAGAAGCTCGCGCTGAGATTCGTAAAGTCGTGTGGCCTACGCGTCAAGAGACTACCCAGACCACTTTGATCGTGGTTGCAGTGGTTCTCGTCATGGCGCTGCTGTTGTGGGGTTTAGATTCCCTGCTCGGCTGGCTTGTTTCCTTGATTGTCGGCTAAGGGTGTCCCGTGGCTAAGCGTTGGTACGTAGTGCATGCCTACTCGGGTTACGAGAAGCATGTCATGCGCTCACTGGTTGAGCGTGTAAAGCTTGCAGGCATGGAAGATGGCTTCGGCGAGATTCTGGTCCCTACTGAAGAAGTAGTGGAAATGCGTAACGGCCAGAAACGCAAAAGTGAACGCAAATTCTTCCCTGGCTATGTGCTTGTCCAGATGGACATGAACGAGGGCACTTGGCACTTGGTCAAGGATACTCCTCGTGTCATGGGTTTCATCGGTGGCACGGCAGACAAGCCGGCCCCTATTACCGATAAAGAAGCTGAGGCAATTCTGCGTCGCGTTGCTGATGGCAGCGACAAGCCGAAGCCAAAAACTCTGTTCGAGCCGGGCGAAGTCGTCCGTGTTACAGATGGTCCGTTTGCTGATTTCAACGGTACTGTCGAAGAAGTCAATTACGAAAAGAGCCGAATCCAAGTGGCGGTGCTCATTTTCGGACGCTCCACTCCGGTGGAGCTGGAGTTCAGTCAGGTCGAAAAGGCGTAACTGAACTCAGAATCCCATACCCCGCAGCCCTGGGCTGTGGGGTTTTTTCGTCACCGGGATAAACGCGCAAGTAACCGGGGAGCCTTTCGAGGCGCTAGAACCCGTAATTGGAGTGCCTCATGGCCAAGAAGATTACCGCTTACATCAAGCTTCAAGTGAAAGCCGCTCAGGCTAACCCGAGCCCGCCTGTTGGTCCTGCACTGGGTCAGCACGGCGTGAACATCATGGAATTCTGCAAAGCGTTCAACGCCCGTACTCAGGGTATTGAGCCAGGTTTGCCGACTCCTGTGATCATCACTGTTTACAGTGACCGCAGCTTCACCTTTGAAACCAAAAGCACCCCGGCTTCGGTACTGCTGAAAAAAGCAGCTGGCTTGACCAGCGGCTCGGCTCGTCCGAACACCGTAAAAGTTGGCACAGTAACCCGTGCTCAGCTGGAAGAAATCGCCAAGGCAAAAAATGCCGACTTGACCGCTGCTGATATGGACGCCGCCGTGCGCACCATCGCCGGTTCTGCTCGTAGCATGGGCCTTAACGTGGAGGGTGTGTAATGGCTAAGCTGACTAAGCGCCAAAAAGCTATCGCTTCCAAAGTCGAAGCTGGCAAATCTTATAACTTCAACGAAGCCGCTGCTCTTCTGGCTGAGTTGTCGACAGTGAAGTTCAGCGAGTCTGTAGACGTCGCTGTGAACCTCGGTGTTGATCCTCGTAAATCCGATCAGGTCGTACGTAGCGCCACCGTGCTGCCTCACGGCACTGGCAAGACCGTTCGTGTCGCAGTATTTACTCAGGGTCCAGCTGCTGAAGCTGCTCTGGCTGCCGGCGCTGATCGTGTTGGCATGGACGATCTGGCTGCTGAAATGAAAGGCGGCGACCTGAACTATGACGTCGTGATTGCTTCCCCGGACGCAATGCGTGTTGTTGGTCAGCTGGGTCAGATCCTCGGCCCGCGCGGCCTGATGCCTAACCCTAAAGTCGGTACCGTTACTCCAGACGTAGCCACTGCCGTGAAAAACGCCAAGGCTGGTCAGGTTCGTTATCGCACCGACAAAAACGGCATTATCCATACCTCCGTTGGCAAGGTCGGCTTTGATGCAGACAAGCTGCGTGAGAACGTTGAAGCTCTGATCGCTGATCTGAAGCGTATCAAGCCAGCTTCCTCGAAAGGTATCTACGTTAAGCGCGTAACACTGAGCACCACTATGGGCCCAGGCTTGGTCATCGACCAAGGTTCGTTGGACGCGTAAGACTGGCATGGCGCGGGTAACCGCGTCATTGCGAAAATTGGGGTCCCTGCCTGGCGGGGGCTATCCAAGACCGTAGGCGGCGAAAGCCTTAAACCACAAGCCTACGCAGATGGTGCTCCCGGTTCCTTACCGAATCAGACACCAAAACGACATCCGGCTCAGGTCAGATGAAACGGTAACAAGCAGGAGTTAAACCCGTGGCAATTAAACTCGAAGACAAGAAGGCCATCGTCGCTGAAGTCAACGAGGCTGCCAAAGTCGCTCTGTCTGCTGTTGTGGCTGATGCCCGCGGTGTGACGGTAGGCGCGATGACCGGACTCCGTAAAGAGGCTCGTGAAGCTGGCGTTTACGTACGTGTCGTACGTAACACCCTGCTCAAGCGCGCCGTTGCTGACACTGAATACAGTGTTCTCAACGATGTGTTCACCGGCCCGACCTTGATCGCCTTCTCCAACGAACATCCAGGTGCTGCTGCCCGTTTGTTCAAAGAGTTTGCTAAAGGTCAGGATAAGTTCGAGATCAAGGCAGCTGCGTTCGAGGGCAAGTTCCTCGCACCTAATCAGATCGACGTACTGGCAACATTGCCGACCCGCAACGAAGCGATTTCGCAGCTGATGAGCGTGATTCAAGGCGCTACCAGCAAGCTCGCTCGTACTCTGGCGGCCATCCGCGAACAGAAAGAAGCCGCTGCAGCCTAAGGGCAGGCACTTTCTCTCGCGTATTTTTGTTTATTTCGATGGTCGCGTAGGCCGTCCCCCAATTCAGGAATTAGAGTCATGTCTATCTCTCAAGACGATATCCTCAACGCCGTAGCTGAAATGTCCGTTCTGCAGGTTGTAGAGCTGATCAAAGCATTCGAAGAAAAATTCGGTGTTAGCGCTGCTGCTGCATCCGCTGGCCCAGCTGCTGCTGCTGCCGTTGTTGAAGAGCAAACCGAATTCAACGTCATGCTGCTGGAAGCTGGCGAGAAGAAAGTTAACGTCATTAAAGCAGTTCGTGAACTGACCGGTCTGGGCCTGAAAGAAGCCAAGGCAGTCGTTGACGGCGCTCCAGCAATGGTCCTGGAAGCAGTAGCTAAAGACGCTGCTGACAAAGCCAAGGCTACCCTGGAAGAAGCAGGCGCTAAAGTCGAGCTGAAGTAAGCATCGACTTTGCGTTTCCAGCCCAAGCGTTAAGCGAAAGGCTGATGGCTGGTGGCTTCTGCCACCGGCCTTTTTCCGTTGTTGGCAGCTGATTCGGTTAGCGCTGATTACGTGATCTACCCACCTTGAACGGTGGCGCGAACCATGGGGTTCGCAAGATTTTTCTGGCTGCTCCCGTCGGGAGGAGCCAAACAAGCAGGTGACCAAGCTGGGGAACGCTGATGGCTTACTCATATACTGAGAAAAAACGTATCCGCAAGGACTTTAGCAAGTTGCCGGACGTCATGGATGTGCCTTACCTCCTGGCCATCCAGCTGGATTCGTATCGTGAATTCTTGCAAGCGGGAGCGACTAAAGATCAGTTCCGCGACGTGGGCCTGCATGCGGCCTTCAAATCTGTTTTCCCGATCATCAGCTACTCCGGCAATGCTGCTTTGGAGTATGTGGGTTATCGTCTGGGCGAACCGGCTTTTGATGTCAAGGAATGCGTGCTCCGCGGTGTGACGTACGCCGTACCTCTACGGGTAAAAGTACGCCTGATCATTTTCGACAAAGAATCGTCGAATAAAGCGATCAAGGACATCAAAGAGCAAGAAGTCTACATGGGTGAAATCCCCCTGATGACTGAGAACGGTACCTTCGTTATCAACGGTACCGAACGAGTGATCGTTTCCCAGCTGCACCGTTCTCCGGGCGTGTTCTTTGACCACGACCGCGGCAAGACGCACAGTTCTGGCAAACTGTTGTACTCGGCTCGCATCATTCCTTACCGTGGTTCGTGGCTGGACTTCGAATTCGATCCGAAGGATTGTGTCTTCGTACGTATCGACCGTCGCCGCAAACTCCCTGCATCGGTTTTGCTCCGTGCATTGGGTTACACCACTGAAGAAGTGTTGGATGCTTTCTACACCACCAACGTATTCCACGTTCAGGGCGAGAACCTAAATCTGGAGTTGGTGCCTCAGCGCCTGCGTGGCGAAATTGCCGTTCTGGATATTCTGGACGACAAGGGCAAGGTGATTGTTGAGCAAGGCCGTCGTATTACTGCCCGTCATATCAACCAGCTCGAAAAAGCGAACATCAAGACCCTTGAGGTTCCGCTCGACTACGTTATTGGCCGCACCAGCGCCAAGGCGATCGTGCACCCAGCGACGGGTGAGATCATTGCCGAGTGCAATACCGAGCTGAATACCGAGATCCTGGCAAAAATTGCCAAGGCTCAGGTTGTTCGCATCGAGACGCTGTACACGAACGACATCGACTGCGGTCCTTTTATCTCCGACACCCTGAAGATCGACTCGACCGGCAACCAGCTTGAAGCCCTGGTCGAAATCTATCGGATGATGCGTCCTGGCGAGCCACCTACCAAGGATGCCGCCGAGACCTTGTTCAACAACCTATTCTTCAGTCCTGAGCGCTACGATCTGTCGGCTGTAGGTCGGATGAAGTTCAACCGTCGTATCGGTCGTACCGAGATCGAAGGTTCGGGCGTCCTGCACAAAGACGACATCGTTGCAGTGCTGAAGACCCTGGTCGACATCCGTAATGGTAAAGGCATCGTCGATGACATCGATCACCTCGGTAACCGTCGCGTTCGTTGCGTAGGCGAGATGGCCGAGAACCAGTTCCGTGTAGGTCTGGTGCGTGTTGAGCGTGCGGTTAAAGAGCGTCTGTCGATGGCAGAAAGCGAAGGCCTGATGCCTCAGGACCTGATCAACGCCAAGCCTGTTGCGGCGGCGGTGAAAGAGTTCTTCGGTTCCAGCCAGCTTTCCCAGTTCATGGACCAGAACAACCCGCTGTCCGAGATCACTCACAAGCGTCGTGTCTCTGCACTCGGCCCTGGTGGGCTGACGCGTGAGCGTGCCGGCTTTGAAGTTCGTGACGTACACCCGACTCACTACGGTCGTGTATGCCCGATTGAAACGCCGGAAGGTCCGAACATTGGTCTGATCAACTCCTTGGCGGCATACGCGCGCACCAACCAGTACGGCTTCCTCGAGAGCCCGTACCGTGTGGTTAAGGACGCTCTGGTAACTGACGAAATCGTTTTCCTCTCAGCCATTGAGGAAGCGGATCACGTCATTGCCCAGGCATCTGCGGCAATGAACGACAAGAAGATCCTGATCGACGAGCTGGTTGCTGTTCGTCACCTGAACGAGTTCACCGTCAAGGCGCCGGAAGACGTCACCCTGATGGATGTTTCGCCGAAGCAGGTTGTTTCCGTTGCAGCATCGCTGATCCCGTTCCTTGAGCACGACGACGCCAACCGTGCGTTGATGGGTTCGAACATGCAGCGTCAGGCTGTTCCAACACTGCGCGCTGACAAGCCGCTGGTTGGTACTGGCATGGAGCGTAACGTTGCGCGTGACTCCGGCGTTTGCGTCGTGGCCCGTCGTGGCGGCGTGATTGACTCGGTTGACGCTAGCCGTATCGTGGTTCGTGTTGCAGATGACGAAGTTGAGACAGGCGAAGCCGGTGTCGACATCTACAACCTGACCAAATACACACGTTCGAACCAGAACACCTGCATCAACCAGCGTCCGCTGGTGAGCAAGGGTGATCGGGTTCAGCGCAGCGACATCATGGCCGACGGCCCGTCCACCGATATGGGTGAACTGGCGTTGGGTCAGAACATGCGCATCGCGTTCATGGCGTGGAACGGCTTCAACTTCGAAGACTCCATTTGCCTGTCCGAGCGTGTTGTTCAGGAAGACCGTTTCACCACGATCCACATTCAGGAACTGACCTGTGTGGCGCGTGATACCAAGCTTGGGCCTGAAGAGATCACTGCTGACATCCCTAACGTGGGTGAAGCAGCACTTAACAAGCTGGACGAAGCCGGTATCGTTTATGTGGGTGCGGAAGTCGGCGCTGGTGACATTCTGGTAGGTAAGGTCACTCCGAAAGGCGAGACCCAGCTGACGCCGGAAGAGAAGCTGCTGCGCGCAATCTTCGGTGAGAAAGCCAGCGACGTTAAAGACACCTCCTTGCGCGTACCTACTGGTACCAAAGGCACCGTCATTGATGTCCAGGTCTTCACTCGTGATGGCGTTGAGCGTGATGCTCGTGCGCTGTCCATCGAGAAGAGCCAGCTCGACGAGATCCGCAAGGATCTGAACGAAGAGTTCCGCATTGTTGAAGGCGCAACTTTCGAGCGTTTGCGTTCCGCTTTAGTGGGTCGTACTGCTGAAGGTGGTGCCGGCCTGAAGAAAGGCCAGGAAATCACCAATGAAGTTCTGGATGGTCTGGAGCATGGTCAGTGGTTCAAGCTGCGCATGGTCGAAGATGCGCTGAACGAGCAGCTCGAGAAAGCTCAGGCGTACATCGTTGATCGCCGCCGTCTGCTGGACGACAAGTTCGAAGACAAGAAGCGCAAGCTGCAGCAGGGCGATGACCTTGCCCCAGGGGTGCTGAAGATCGTCAAGGTCTACCTTGCGATCCGCCGCCGCATCCAGCCGGGCGACAAGATGGCCGGTCGTCACGGTAACAAAGGTGTGGTCTCCGTGATCATGCCGGTTGAAGACATGCCGCACGATGCCAACGGTACGCCGGTAGATATCGTCCTCAACCCGTTGGGTGTACCTTCGCGTATGAACGTCGGTCAGATCCTCGAAACTCACCTGGGCCTGGCGGCTAAAGGGTTGGGCGAGAAGATCAACCGCATGCTCGAAGAGCAGCGTAAAGTTGTTGAGCTGCGCAAGTTCTTGAACGAGATCTACAACGAGATTGGCGGCCGTCAGGAAAATCTTGATGACCTGTCTGATCAGGAAATTCTGGATCTGGCGAAGAACCTGCGTGGCGGCGTTCCGATGGCTACCCCGGTATTCGACGGGGCCAAGGAATCCGAAATCAAGGCAATGCTCCGCCTGGCGGACATGCCGGACAGTGGCCAGATGCAGCTGTTCGACGGCCGTACCGGTAACAAGTTTGAGCGTCCGGTCACCGTTGGCTACATGTACATGCTGAAGCTGAACCACTTGGTGGACGACAAGATGCACGCGCGTTCCACTGGTTCGTACAGCCTGGTTACCCAGCAGCCGCTGGGTGGTAAGGCTCAGTTCGGTGGTCAGCGTTTCGGGGAGATGGAAGTCTGGGCGCTGGAAGCATATGGCGCGGCGTACACTCTGCAAGAAATGCTCACAGTGAAGTCGGACGACGTGAACGGCCGGACCAAGATGTACAAGAACATCGTGGACGGCGATCACCGTATGGAGCCGGGCATGCCCGAGTCCTTCAACGTGTTGATCAAAGAAATCCGTTCGCTCGGTATCGATATCGATCTGGAAACCGAATAACACGTGACGCGAATCGAGGGTGGGTCGGTATGACTGCCCTCTGCTCCGCCAGGAGGAAAGGCCTTGAAAGACCTACTGAATTTGCTGAAAAACCAGGGTCAAGTCGAAGAGTTCGACGCCATCCGTATCGGATTGGCATCGCCTGAGATGATCCGTTCGTGGTCGTTCGGTGAAGTTAAAAAACCGGAAACCATCAACTACCGTACGTTCAAACCAGAGCGTGACGGCCTGTTCTGCGCCAAAATCTTTGGCCCGGTCAAGGATTACGAGTGCCTGTGCGGTAAGTACAAGCGCTTGAAGCATCGTGGCGTCATCTGCGAGAAGTGTGGCGTTGAAGTCGCACTGGCCAAAGTCCGTCGTGAGCGCATGGCTCACATCGAACTGGCATCGCCGGTCGCTCACATCTGGTTCCTGAAGTCGCTGCCGTCCCGTATCGGCTTGCTGATGGACATGACCCTGCGTGATATCGAACGCGTTCTCTACTTCGAGAGCTATGTCGTTATCGATCCGGGCATGACCACGCTCGAAAAAGGGCAACTGCTGAACGACGAGCAGTACTTCGAAGCCCTCGAAGAGTTCGGTGATGACTTCGACGCCCGTATGGGTGCCGAGGCTGTCCGTGAGCTGCTGCACGCTATTGATCTGGAACACGAGATTGGCCGTCTGCGCGAAGAGATTCCGCAAACCAACTCCGAAACCAAAATCAAGAAGCTGTCCAAGCGCCTGAAGCTGATGGAAGCCTTCCAGGGTTCCGGCAACCTTCCAGAGTGGATGGTGTTGACCGTTCTGCCGGTTCTGCCGCCAGACCTGCGTCCACTGGTTCCACTGGACGGTGGTCGTTTTGCGACCTCTGACCTCAACGATCTCTATCGTCGGGTGATCAACCGTAACAACCGTTTGAAGCGCCTCCTTGATCTGTCTGCTCCTGACATCATCGTGCGTAACGAAAAGCGCATGCTGCAGGAAGCTGTCGATGCGCTGCTCGATAACGGTCGTCGCGGTCGTGCCATCACTGGTTCGAACAAGCGTCCTCTGAAGTCCCTGGCTGACATGATTAAGGGTAAGCAGGGCCGTTTCCGTCAGAACTTGCTCGGTAAGCGTGTTGACTACTCTGGCCGTTCGGTAATTACCGTAGGTCCGACCCTGCGTCTGCACCAGTGCGGTCTGCCGAAGAAGATGGCACTGGAGCTGTTCAAGCCGTTCATTTTCGGCAAGCTCGAAATGCGTGGTCTCGCAACCACCATCAAAGCTGCCAAGAAAATGGTTGAGCGCGAGCTGCCAGAAGTCTGGGACGTTCTCGCCGAAGTGATTCGCGAACACCCAGTGCTTCTGAACCGTGCGCCGACGCTTCACCGTCTGGGCATTCAGGCGTTTGAGCCGGTTCTCATCGAAGGTAAAGCGATCCAGCTGCACCCGCTGGTCTGTGCGGCATACAACGCCGACTTCGACGGTGACCAGATGGCCGTTCACGTGCCGCTGACGCTGGAAGCTCAGCTCGAAGCCCGTGCGCTGATGATGTCGACAAACAACATTCTGTCCCCGGCTAACGGTGAACCAATCATCGTTCCTTCGCAGGACGTTGTATTGGGTCTGTACTACATGACCCGTGAAGCGATCAACGCCAAAGGCGAAGGTCGTGTGTTTGCGGATCTGCAGGAAGTTGACCGTGTGTTCCGTGCTGGCGAAGCCGCACTGCATGCGAAAGTAAAAGTGCGCATCAACGAAACTGTCAATGATCGTGACGGTGGCAGCGTCAAGAACACTCGTATCGTCGACACAACCGTTGGCCGTGCGTTGCTGTTTCAGGTGGTTCCGGCCGGCCTGTCATACGACGTCGTCAACCAGCCGATGAAGAAGAAGGCGATCTCCAAGCTGATCAACCAGTGCTATCGCGTGGTTGGCCTGAAAGAGACCGTTATCTTCGCTGACCAGTTGATGTACACCGGTTTTGCTTACTCGACGATCTCGGGTGTTTCCATCGGCGTTAACGACTTCGTTATCCCTGATGAAAAAGCTCGCATCATCGACGCAGCGACCGATGAAGTGAAAGAGATCGAAAGTCAGTACGCCTCAGGCCTGGTTACCCAGGGCGAGAAGTACAACAAGGTGATCGACCTCTGGTCCAAGGCCAACGACGAAGTCTCGAAAGCGATGATGTCGAACCTCTCGAAAGAGAAGGTTGTCGACCGTCACGGTGAGACCGTTGATCAGGAATCCTTCAACTCGATGTACATGATGGCCGACTCTGGTGCGCGGGGTTCCGCTGCACAGATTCGTCAGCTGGCAGGTATGCGTGGTCTGATGGCCAAGCCGGATGGCTCGATCATCGAGACGCCGATCACTGCGAACTTCCGTGAAGGTCTGAGCGTACTTCAGTACTTCATCTCGACTCACGGTGCTCGTAAGGGTCTTGCGGATACCGCGTTGAAAACCGCGAACTCCGGTTACCTGACTCGTCGTCTGGTAGACGTTGCACAAGATCTGGTCGTTACCGAGGTTGACTGCGGTACCGAGCACGGTCTGGTCATGACACCGCACATTGAAGGTGGTGATGTTGTCGAGCCGTTGGGCGAGCGCGTATTGGGTCGAGTGATCGCCCGTGACGTATTCAAGCCTGGCACTGAAGACGTCATCGTTCCAGGCGGCACGCTGGTTGACGAGAAGTGGGTTGAATTCATCGAGCTGAACAGCATCGACGAAGTGATCGTACGCTCTCCGATCAGCTGTGAAACGCGTTTCGGTATCTGCGCCAAGTGCTACGGCCGTGATCTGGCTCGCGGTCACCAGGTGAACATCGGTGAAGCTGTCGGCGTTATCGCTGCGCAGTCGATCGGTGAGCCGGGTACCCAGCTGACGATGCGTACATTCCACATCGGTGGTGCGGCAAGCCGTACTTCTGCTGCGGACAGTGTTCAGGTTAAGAACGGCGGTATCGTTCGTCTGCACAACCTGAAGCACGTTGAGCGCCTTGATGGCCACCTGGTCGCGGTTTCGCGTTCCGGTGAGCTGGCAATTGCCGACGAATTCGGGCGTGAGCGCGAGCGTTACAAGCTGCCGTATGGTGCTGTGATTCTGGTGAAGGAAGGTGACAAGGTCGACGCAGGGTCCATCGTGGCCAAGTGGGATCCGCACACTCACCCAATCGTCACCGAGATGAAAGGTACCGTGACCTACGTGGGCATGGAGGAAGGTATTACGATCAAGCGCCAGACCGATGAATTGACCGGTCTGACCAACATCGAAGTACTGGATGCCAAGGATCGTCCTGCAGCAGGCAAGGATATTCGTCCTGCGGTCAAGATGGTTGGTGTGGATGGCAAGGATCTGTTGCTGCCAGGTACTGACGTACCTGCTCAATACTTCCTGCCCGCTAACGCCCTCGTCGGTGTTGCGGATGGTGTGCAAGTGGGTGTCGGTGACGTTATCGCCCGTATCCCGCAAGAGACGTCCAAGACCCGTGACATCACCGGTGGTCTGCCGCGTGTTGCCGACTTGTTCGAAGCGCGTCGCCCTAAGGAAGCATCGATCCTGGCTGAGGTCAGCGGTACGATCGCGTTCGGTAAAGAGACCAAAGGCAAGCGCCGTCTGGTTATCACGCCAAACGATGGTACCGATCCGTACGAAGAGCTGATTCCAAAGTGGCGTCACCTCAACGTCTTCGAAGGTGAGCAGGTAAGCCGTGGTGAGGTTATCTCCGACGGTCCTAGCGATCCGCACGATATCCTGCGTCTGCTGGGTGTCAGCGCTCTGGCGAAATACATCGTCAACGAGATTCAAGACGTTTACCGTCTGCAAGGCGTGAAGATCAACGACAAGCACATCGAGACGATCCTTCGTCAGATGCTGCGTAAAGTCGAGATTGCTGAGTCGGGCGACTCGAGCTTCATCAAGGGTGATCAGATGGAGTTGACGCACGTACTGGTTGAAAACGAGCGCCTGGCGGCCGACGAGAAATTTGTTTCGAAATTTACTCGTGTGTTGCTTGGTATCACCAAGGCCTCGCTGTCCACCGAATCGTTCATCTCGGCAGCCTCCTTCCAGGAGACCACTCGCGTACTGACCGAGGCGGCGGTTACCGGCAAGCGCGATTATCTGCGCGGCCTGAAAGAAAACGTGGTCGTGGGTCGTCTGATCCCAGCAGGTACCGGTCTGGCATATCACAGCGAGCGCAAGCGTCGTCGTGAAGCCGACAAGCCAATGCGTGTAAGTGCGAGCGAAGTTGAAGCCGCGCTGACCGAAGCGTTGAACTCAAGCAGTAATTGAGAGTAAGGCCCCGGTTTTCATTGTCATTGGTCACACCCGGTTTTGATGGGTTGGCGGTGACTGTGGACATCGGGGCTTTGCCTTGACTGGGGGCAGGATCCTCTTTAGACTCTTGTACCCCTAAATCTGGCGGGACGTATGTCCTGCCATTTTGCTTTTCTTGTAAGACAATAGCGTCGCAAGACAACAGTGGAGCTAGTAGATGGCAACTATCAACCAGCTGGTACGTCAGCCGCGTAAGCGTATCGTCGAGAAATCCGACGTGCCTGCGCTGCAGAACTGCCCGCAGCGTCGTGGCGTGTGCACTCGCGTGTACACAACTACGCCGAAAAAACCTAACTCGGCATTGCGTAAAGTCTGCCGTGTGCGTCTGACCAACGGTTTCGAGGTTTCCTCGTACATCGGCGGTGAAGGCCACAACCTGCAAGAGCACAGCGTCGTACTGATTCGCGGCGGCCGTGTAAAAGACTTGCCAGGTGTTCGTTACCACACCGTTCGCGGTTCGCTGGATACCTCCGGTGTCAAAGGTCGTAACCAGGGTCGTTCGAAGTACGGTACCAAGAAGCCTAAGTAGTAGCGGCTTTTTGTAAAAACTGAATCATCTTATTTTCTGAGTCGATAAGAGTAAGGTCGGAGGCGCCAGTAGGTGTTGATTCCGAGCGAACCTGAAGACCGTTTGAGGGCTTATCCATGCCAAGAAGACGCGTAGCAGCCAAGCGCGAAGTGCTTGACGATCCAAAATACGGCAGCCAGATTCTGGCCAAGTTCATGAACCACGTTATGGAAAGCGGCAAGAAAGCCGTTGCCGAGCGTATCGTTTATGGCGCGCTGGAAAAGGTTAAAGAACGCAAGAACTCCGATCCCCTGGAAATCTTCGAGAAAGCTCTCGACGCCATCGCTCCGCTGGTCGAAGTGAAGTCGCGCCGTGTAGGCGGTGCTACTTACCAGGTTCCGGTCGAAGTTCGCCCGTCCCGTCGTAATGCTCTGGCAATGCGTTGGCTGGTAGACTTCGCGCGCAAGCGCGGTGAGAAGTCTATGGCTCTGCGTTTGGCTGGCGAACTGTTGGACGCCGCCGAAGGTAAAGGTGCTGCGGTCAAGAAGCGTGAAGACGTGCACCGTATGGCTGAAGCCAACAAAGCTTTCTCGCACTACCGCTTCTAATTTCAGCGTCACTAATTTTGCGAGGGCTTTATGGCTCGTACTACACCGATCAACCGTTACCGTAACATTGGTATCGTTGCTCATGTGGATGCTGGTAAAACCACCACCACCGAGCGCGTCCTTTTTTACACCGGTAAAAGCCACAAGATGGGCGAGGTGCATGATGGCGCCGCGACCACCGACTGGATGGTTCAGGAGCAGGAGCGTGGTATTACCATTACTTCTGCTGCTATTACTGCCTTTTGGCAGGGTTCCGAGAAGCAGCACAAAGACCAGTATCGCTTCAACGTGATTGACACTCCGGGCCACGTAGACTTCACCATTGAAGTTGAACGTTCCCTGCGTGTACTCGACGGTGCGGTCGTGGTTTTCTGTGGTACCTCGGGCGTAGAACCTCAGTCCGAAACCGTATGGCGTCAGGCCAACAAGTACGGTGTTCCACGTATCGTTTACGTGAACAAAATGGACCGTGCTGGCGCAAACTTTCTGCGCGTAATCGCTCAGATCAAGCAGCGTCTGGGTCACACCCCGGTGCCGATTCAGTTGGCTATCGGTGCTGAAGACAACTTCCAGGGTCAGATCGATCTGATGTCCATGGAAGCGGTCTACTGGAACGATGCTGACAAGGGCATGGTCCCAGTTCGCAAGCCTATCCCTGCTGAATTGCAGGAACTGGCTAACGAATGGCGCAGCAACATGGTCGAGGCTGCTGCCGAAGCCAACGAAGAACTGATGAACAAGTACCTTGAGGGTGAAGAGCTCACCAACGAGGAAATCAAGGCTGCTCTGCGTCAGCGCACTATTGCTGGTGAGATCGTCCTTGCTGTATGCGGTTCTTCCTTCAAGAACAAGGGTGTTCCCCTGGTTCTCGACGCTGTGATCGACTACCTGCCGGCTCCAGTCGACATTCCTGCTATCAAGGGTTCCAATCCTGATAACGAGGAAGAAGAAATGGAGCGTCATGCGGACGACAACGAGCCGTTCTCGGCTCTGGCGTTCAAGATCGCTACTGACCCATTCGTGGGTACCTTGACGTTCGTCCGTGTTTACTCGGGCGTGTTGGCATCCGGCGACGGCGTGATCAACTCGGTCAAGGGCAAGAAAGAGCGCGTGGGTCGTATGGTGCAAATGCACGCAAACGCTCGCGAAGAGATCAAGGAAGTGCGCGCTGGCGACATCGCGGCCCTGATCGGCATGAAGGACGTCACCACCGGTGAGACCTTGTGCAACGCTGACAAGCCAATCATCCTGGTTCGTATGGACTTCCCGGAGCCGGTTATCTCGGTTGCCGTTGAGCCTAAAACCAAGGATGACCAGGAAAAAATGGGTATCGCACTGGGCAAGCTTGCTCAGGAAGACCCTTCTTTCCGCGTCAAAACTGATGAAGAGACTGGTCAAACGATCATCTCTGGCATGGGCGAGCTGCACCTGGACATCCTGGTTGACCGGATGCGCCGTGAGTTCAACGTCGAAGCCAACATCGGTAAGCCTCAGGTTTCGTATCGTGAGCGCATCACGAAGAACTGTGAAATCGAAGGCAAGTTCGTTCGCCAGTCCGGCGGTCGTGGTCAGTTCGGCCACTGCTGGATCCGTTTTGCACCTGCTGACGAAGGTCAGGAAGGTCTGCAATTCGTGAACGAAGTAGTGGGTGGTGTGGTTCCTAAGGAATACATCCCGGCTATCCAAAAGGGCATTGAAGAGCAGATGAAGAACGGCGTTGTTGCCGGCTATCCGCTGATCGGCCTGAAGGCTACCGTGTTTGATGGTTCTTACCACGACGTCGACTCGAACGAGATGGCGTTTAAGGTGGCTGCATCCATGGCGACCAAGCAACTGGCCCAAAAGGGCGGCGGTGAGTTGCTTGAGCCGATCATGGCTGTAGAGGTTGTTACGCCTGAAGACTATATGGGTGATGTCATGGGCGACCTTAACCGTCGTCGCGGCATGATTCTGGGTATGGAAGATACGGTCTCCGGTAAAGTAATTCGTGCCGAGGTTCCGTTGGGTGAGATGTTCGGTTATGCGACCGACGTTCGCTCCATGTCCCAGGGTCGCGCAAGCTACTCTATGGAATTCAAAAAATACAATACAGCTCCGTCGCACATCGTCGAAACTGTAACCAAAAAACAAGGCTGATTCAGCGCCTTTAGGCTAGGAGTTATTTGTCGTGGCTAAAGAAAAATTTGATCGTTCCCTTCCGCACGTCAACGTTGGCACCATCGGTCACGTTGACCACGGTAAAACCACGCTGACCGCTGCTCTGACTCGCGTTTGCTCCGAAGTTTTCGGTTCGGCTCGTGTTGACTTCGACAAGATCGACAGCGCACCAGAAGAGAAGGCTCGCGGTATCACCATCAACACTGCTCACGTTGAGTACAACTCGTCTGTGCGTCACTACGCACACGTTGACTGCCCAGGTCACGCCGACTACGTGAAGAACATGATCACTGGTGCTGCGCAGATGGACGGCGCTATCCTGGTTTGTTCGGCTGCTGATGGTCCGATGCCACAAACTCGTGAGCACATCCTGCTGTCCCGTCAAGTAGGCGTTCCGTACATCGTGGTCTTCCTGAACAAGGCTGACCTGGTAGACGACGCTGAGCTGCTGGAACTGGTTGAGATGGAAGTGCGCGATCTGCTGAGCACTTACGACTTCCCGGGCGACGACACTCCAATCATCATCGGCTCTGCCCGTATGGCGTTGGAAGGCAAAGACGACAACGAGATGGGCACCACTGCCGTCAAGAAGTTGGTTGAAACTCTGGACAGCTACATTCCTCAGCCAGAGCGTGCTGTCGACAAGCCGTTCCTGATGCCAATCGAAGACGTATTCTCGATCTCCGGTCGCGGTACTGTTGTGACTGGTCGTGTTGAGCGCGGTATCGTCAAGGTTCAAGATCCACTGGAAATCGTTGGTCTGCGTGACACCACCGTCACCACCTGCACCGGTGTTGAAATGTTCCGTAAGCTGCTCGACGAAGGTCGTGCTGGCGAGAACTGTGGCGTTCTGTTGCGCGGCACCAAGCGTGACGACGTCGAGCGTGGCCAGGTTCTGGTCAAGCCAGGTACCGTCAAGCCGCACACTCAGTTCGAAGCTGAAATCTACGTTCTGAGCAAAGAAGAAGGCGGTCGTCACACTCCGTTCTTCAAAGGCTACCGTCCGCAGTTCTATTTCCGTACTACCGACGTAACTGGTAGCTGCGAACTGCCGGAAGGCGTTGAGATGGTTATGCCAGGTGATAACGTTAAAGTTTCCGTTACCCTGATCAAGCCAATCGCAATGGAAGACGGTCTGCGTTTCGCTATCCGTGAAGGCGGTCGTACCGTCGGCGCTGGCGTCGTAGCCAAAATCATCGCGTAAGCGATGATCTTCAAAAGAGCCCCCGCTTGCGGGGGCTTTTTTATTGGGTTGACACTCTGTTAGCTCGTCTATAGAATTGCGCCTCCTTTAAACGGGCGTATTGCGCTCGGTGGGAAGTAGCCTGGAGTCTGAAATCCAATGCAAAATCAGCAAATCCGTATCAGGTTGAAGGCTTTTGACCATCGCCTGATCGACCAATCCACCCAGGAAATCGTGGAAACCGCGAAACGTACTGGTGCTCAAGTGCGTGGTCCGATTCCACTCCCTACCCGTAAAGAGCGGTTCACTGTTCTGGTTTCTCCGCACGTCAACAAAGACGCGCGCGACCAGTATGAGATCCGTACTCATAAGCGTGTTCTGGACATCGTCCAGCCAACGGATAAAACCGTTGACGCGCTGATGAAGCTTGATCTTGCGGCAGGTGTGGAAGTACAGATCAGCCTCGGCTAAGACTCGGGTCTTAGTCGTGTAACGCTCTGAAATGGGCGGCCATAGCGGGTGAAAGCCCCGTACACTCATGAGGTTTACAACATGACTATTGGTGTAGTCGGTCGTAAATGCGGTATGACCCGTATTTTCACCGAAGAAGGTGTCTCCATTCCGGTCACGGTCATTGAGATCGAGCCGAATCGCGTCACCCAGTTCAAAACCGAAGAAGTCGATGGCTATCGTGCAGTGCAAGTCACTGTCGGCGTGCGTCGTGCTTCCCGTGTGACTGCTGCTCAGGCAGGTCACTTCGCTAAAGCGAACGTTGCCGCTGGTCGTACCGTCTTGGAATTCCGTCTTGAAGAAGGCGAATACAAGGCTGGCGACCTGATCAATGCAGAAATCTTTGCTGCTGGCCAGATGGTAGATGTTACCGGTCAGTCCAAGGGTAAAGGCTTCCAAGGTACTATCAAGCGCCACAATTTCCGTGGTCAAGATAATACTCACGGTAACTCCGTGTCCCACCGCGTCCCGGGCTCTATCGGCCAGTGCCAGACTCCTGGTCGTGTATTCAAGGGCAAAAAAATGTCCGGTCATATGGGCGCTGAGCGCGTGACCGTGCAGTCCCTGGAAGTAGTGCGCGTGGACGCTGAACGCAATCTGTTGTTGGTCAAGGGTGCTGTTCCTGGCGCTACTGGCGGCAATGTGGTTGTACGTCCAGCAGCCAAGGCTCGCGGTTAAGGGGAAGCTGACATGCAATTAAATGTAAATGACGCTCAAGCGATCGAAGTTTCCGAACTGACATTTGGCGGCGAATTCAACGAGACGCTGGTTCACCAGGCAGTCGTGGCCTACATGGCTGGCGGTCGTCAGGGCAGCAAGCAGCAAAAGACCCGTTCTGACGTATCCGGTGGCGGTAAACGCCCTTGGCGTCAAAAGGGTACTGGTCGTGCTCGTGCCGGTACTATCCGTAGCCCGATCTGGCGCGGCGGCGGTACCACTTTCGCAGCACGCCCTCAGGATCACTCTCAGAAGCTCAACAAGAAGATGTACCGCGCTGCACTGCGCTCCATCCTTGCTGAGCTGGTTCGTACTGATCGTCTGGTCGTGGTTCAGGATTTCGCTGTTGAATCGCCGAAAACCAAAGATCTGCTGGGCAAACTGAACGACATGAGCCTGACCGACGTGTTGATCGTGTCGGACGCTGTTGATCAGAACCTGTACCTGGCTGCTCGTAACCTGCCGCACGTTGACGTGCGTGATGTTCAAGGTTCCGATCCAGTTAGTCTGATCGCATACGACAAGGTGTTAATCACTGTGTCGGCCGTGAAGAAATTCGAGGAGCTGCTGGGATGAACCAGGAACGCGTATTTAAAGTTCTGCTTGGCCCGCACGTTTCCGAGAAGGCTACGGTTCTGGCAGACAAAAAAGGTCAGTTCGTTTTCAAGGTTGCTACTGATGCAACCAAGCTGGAAATCAAGAAGGCCGTCGAAAGCCTGTTCAGCGTGAAAGTAGAGCGTGTCACTACCCTGAATGTCATGGGTAAGACCAAGCGCACTGCTCGCGGTCTGGGCAAGCGTAATGACTGGAAGAAGGCGGTTATCTCCCTTCAGCCAGGCCAAGATCTCGATTTCAGCAGCAGTGCTGAGTAAGGAAGGGGTGCATCATGGCAATCGTTAAATGCAAACCGACTTCCCCTGGCCGCCGTTTTGTGGTCAAGGTGGTCAACCAGGAGCTGCATAAAGGCGCTCCTCACGCACCGCTGCTCGAGAAAAAATCGAAGACTGGTGGTCGTAACAACAATGGCCGCATCACTACTCGTCACATCGGTGGTGGTCATAAGCAGCATTATCGTCTGGTCGATTTCCGTCGTAACGACAAGGATGGCATCTCTGCCACCGTCGAGCGCATTGAATACGATCCAAACCGTACTGCTCACATCGCACTGCTGCTGTACGCAGACGGCGAGCGTCGTTACATCATTGCGCCTAAAGGCGTGAGTGCTGGCGACCAGCTGATCGCGGGCGCTTTGGCTCCAATCAAGCCAGGTAACGCTCTGCAGCTGCGTAACATCCCAGTGGGTTCCACCGTTCACGGCATCGAACTGAAGCCGGGTAAAGGTGCTCAGATCGCTCGTTCTGCTGGTGCGTCTGCACAGCTGATCGCTCGTGAAGGTGTCTACGTGACTCTGCGTCTTCGCTCCGGTGAGATGCGTAAAGTTCTGGCTGAATGCCGTGCGACTCTGGGTGAGGTCTCGAACTCCGAGCACAGCCTGCGTTCGCTGGGTAAAGCTGGTGCCAAACGCTGGCGTGGCGTTCGCCCAACCGTTCGTGGTGTTGCCATGAACCCGGTTGACCACCCACATGGTGGTGGTGAAGGTCGTACCTCTGGTGGTCGTCATCCGGTATCGCCGTGGGGCTTCCCGACTAAGGGCGCGAAGACTCGTGGTAATAAGCGTACCGACAAAATGATCGTCCGTCGTCGCAAGTAAATAGAGGGATACGACAGTGCCACGTTCTCTGAAAAAAGGTCCTTTTATTGATCTTCACCTACTGAAGAAGATCGAAGTGGCGGCGGAAAAGAACGATCGCAAACCAGTTAAGACCTGGTCGCGCCGTTCTATGATCCTGCCACAAATGGTCGGTTTGACCATTGCTGTGCATAACGGTCGTCAGCATGTTCCTGTTCTCGTGAACGAAGACATGGTCGGCCACAAACTAGGCGAGTTTGCCGGTACCCGCACTTATCGTGGGCACGTGGCAGACAAGAAAGCCAAGCGTTAAGGGGTAAGGAACGATGGAAGTAGCCGCTAAGTTGTCGGGCGCTCGAATCTCCGCCCAGAAAGCCCGCTTGGTCGCCGACCAGATCCGCGGGAAGAAGGTGGGCGAAGCGCTCAACCTGTTGGCTTTCAGCAGTAAGAAAGCCGCCGAGATCATCAAGAAAGTGCTGGAGTCGGCCGTAGCCAACGCCGAGCATAACGAAGGCGCAGACGTTGATGACCTCAAGGTCTCCACCGTTTTCGTCAACGAAGGGCGTTCGCTGAAGCGCATCATGCCACGTGCCAAAGGCCGTGCTGATCGCATCGTCAAGCGGTCTTGCCATATCACTGTCAAGGTTGCTGACAAGTAACGGAGTCGAAGAGATGGGTCAGAAAGTACATCCCATTGGCATTCGCCTGGGAATCGTCAAGGAGCACACCTCCGTCTGGTACGCAGACGGTCGGACTTATGCGGACTATTTGTTCGCTGATCTGAAGGTGCGGGAGTATCTCCAAGACAAACTAAAAAGCGCGTCCGTAAGCCGTATCGATATCCATCGTCCGGCGCAGACTGCACGCATCACCATCCACACCGCTCGTCCAGGTATCGTTATCGGGAAGAAAGGTGAGGATGTTGAGAAGCTGCGTCAGGACCTGACCAAGCAAATGGGTGTGCCTGTGCACATCAATATCGAAGAGATCCGTAAGCCGGAGCTCGACGGTATGCTGGTTGCGCAGAGCGTAGCTCAGCAGCTGGAGCGTCGCGTAATGTTCCGTCGCGCTATGAAGCGCGCAGTGCAGAACGCCATGCGCATTGGTGCCAAAGGCATCAAAATCCAAGTGAGCGGTCGTCTCGGCGGTGCTGAAATTGCACGTACTGAATGGTATCGCGAAGGTCGTGTGCCTTTGCACACCCTGCGTGCCGACATCGACTATGCCAACTACGAAGCTCACACCACTTACGGTGTGATCGGTGTAAAGGTTTGGATCTTCAAAGGCGAAGTAATTGGTGGTCGCCAAGAAGAGCTGAAACCGCAAGCACCAGCGCCTCGTAAAAAAGCTGCTAAGTAAGGGGTACGCCAAATGTTGCAACCTAAGCGTACGAAGTTCCGCAAGCAGATGACCGGCCACAACCGTGGTCTGGCATTGCGCGGTAGCAAAGTCAGCTTCGGCGAGTTCGCGCTGAAGTCTGTTGCTCGTGGTCGTCTCACCGCTCGTCAGATCGAGTCAGCGCGTCGTGCACTGACCCGTCACGTTAAACGTGGCGGCAAGATCTGGATCCGTGTATTCCCGGACAAGCCTGTCACCAAAAAGCCTCTCGAAGTTCGGATGGGTAAAGGTAAGGGTAACGTGGAGTACTGGGTTGCCCAGATTCAGCCAGGCAAAGTCCTGTATGAAATCGAGGGTGTTTCCGAAGAGTTGGCGCGTGAGGCTTTCGCCCTGGCTGCTGCAAAGCTGCCGCTCGCCACCTCCTTTGTTAAGCGGACGGTGATGTGATGAAAGCGAATGAACTTCGTGAAAAATCAGCACAGCAACTGAACGAGCAACTGCTCGGCTTGCTGCGCGACCAGTTCAATCTGCGCATGCAGAAAGCAACTGGCCAGTTGGGGCAGTCTCACCTGCTCTCGCAAGTTAAGCGTGACATCGCTCGCGTGAAGACTGTGCTCAACCAGCAGGCAGGTAAGTAATCATGGCTGAAGCCGAAAAAACCGTCCGTACGCTGACTGGCCGTGTCGTCAGCGACAAGATGGACAAGACCATCACCGTACTGATCGAGCGTCGCGTCAAGCACCCAATCTACGGTAAATACGTTAAGCGTTCGACTAAGCTGCACGCGCACGACGAAACCAATCAGTGCCACATCGGCGACAAAGTCACTATTCGTGAAACTCGTCCGATGGCCAAGACCAAATCTTGGGCGCTGGTTGATGTTCTCGAACGCGCTGTGGAAGTCTAAGGGCTAGGGGTCGGAGAAATTATATGATTCAGACTCAATCCATGCTCGATGTGGCCGATAACAGCGGCGCACGCCGCGTTATGTGCATCAAGGTGCTTGGTGGCTCTCATCGTCGTTACGCTGGTATCGGTGACATCATCAAAGTGACCGTCAAGGAAGCAATTCCGCGCGGTAAGGTGAAAAAAGGCCAAGTGATGACTGCAGTAGTAGTCCGCACTCGCCACGGTGTTCGTCGCGCAGACGGCTCCATCATCCGCTTTGACGGCAACGCTGCTGTTCTGTTGAACAACAAGCAAGAGCCGATCGGCACCCGTATCTTTGGGCCAGTGACCCGTGAACTTCGTACTGAGAAGTTCATGAAGATCGTCTCGCTCGCCCCAGAAGTGCTGTAAGGAGATCCGACATGCAAAAGATTCGTCGTGACGACGAGATCATCGTGATCGCCGGCAAAGACAAAGGTAAGCGCGGTAAGGTGCTCAAGGTTCTCGCTGACGACCGTCTAGTCGTTGGTGGGATCAACCTGGTGAAGCGTCATACCAAGCCAAACCCGATGTCGGGCGTACAGGGCGGTATCGTCGAGAAAGAAGCGCCACTGCACGCTTCTAACGTCGCCATTTTCAACGGCGCAACCAACAAAGCTGATCGCGTTGGTTTCAAAGTTGAAGACGGCAAGAAAATTCGTGTCTTCAAGTCGACCCAAAAAGCGGTTGATGCTTGAACACTGCTAGGTAGAAGACCATGGCACGACTAAAAGAGATTTACTGGAAAGAAATCGCACCGAAGCTTAAGGAAGAACTTAAGCTTGCGAACGTGATGGAAGTTCCACGCGTTACCAAGATCACCCTGAACATGGGTCTGGGCGAAGCGATCGGTGACAAGAAAGTCATCGAGCACGCTGTTGCAGACCTGGAAAAAATCACCGGCCAAAAAGTCGTTGTGACGTACGCTCGCAAATCTATTGCAGGCTTTAAAGTCCGTGAAGGTTGGCCGATCGGTGTCAAAGTGACTCTGCGCCGTGAGCGTATGTATGAATTCCTGGATCGTCTGCTGTCGATCTCCCTGCCTCGGGTTCGCGACTTTCGCGGCCTGAATGCCAAGTCCTTCGATGGTCGTGGTAACTACAGCATGGGCGTTAAAGAGCAGATCATTTTCCCGGAAATCGATTACGACAAGATCGATGCCCTGCGCGGTCTGGACATTACCCTGACCACCACTGCTCGTACGGACGAAGAAGGTCGCGCATTGCTGCGTGCTTTCAAGTTCCCGTTCCGCAACTGATTGGAGTAGGACCATGGCCAAGAAGAGCATGAAAAACCGTGAGCTGAAGCGTCAGCTCACTGTTGCCAAGTACGCTACCAAGCGTGCTGCGCTAAAAGCGATCATCGTGGATCTGAACGCAAGTCCAGAAGCACGCTGGGAAGCTACTGTCGCCCTGCAGAAGCAACCACGTGACGCAAGTGCCTCGCGCATGCGTAACCGTTGCCGCCTGACAGGTCGTCCGCACGGCGTGTACCGCAAGTTCGGCCTCGGCCGTAACATGCTGCGTCAAGCAGCAATGCGTGGCGACGTACCAGGTCTGGTTAAAGCCAGCTGGTAAGCTGTTATTCGCGCACTGCGTCCATTGGGTTCACCTTGAATCCATGGGCGTAGAGCCTGAATTTGAATCAAGCCCCTTTTGGGGCTTGATTCATTTCTGGGGTGCGCCTAGAATTGCCGGCTCGCCAGAGCCCGTGCTTGCACGTGCCCGAAATTTTGAGGCGATAGGTTGCAGCCGTAAGGCTCATTTTTTTTGTATCAGGAGCGTCTAGCCCATGAGTATGCAGGACCCGTTAGCGGACATGCTAACTCGTATCCGTAATGCCCAGATGGCTGAAAAGCCCGTCGTAAGCATGCCATCCTCCACGTTGAAGGTGGCTGTAGCCAAAGTCCTTAAGGACGAAGGTTACATTGCGGGTTATCAGATCAGCAGCGAAACCAAGCCGTTGCTATCCATCGAGCTGAAGTACTTCGAAGGCCGTCCGGTCATCGAAGAAGTGAAGCGCGTTAGCCGTCCAGGCCTGCGTCAGTACAAGTCCGTCGATGAGTTGCCAAAAGTTCGTGGCGGCCTCGGTGTGTCTATCGTCTCCACCAACAAAGGTGTGATGACGGATCGTGCTGCGCGCGCTGCCGGTGTCGGCGGCGAAGTGCTTTGCACTGTGTTCTAAGGGGGGGATAAGCATGTCACGCGTAGCTAAGAACCCCGTTAAGTTGCCAGCAGGCGTCGAAGTTAAACTCGTCGGCCAGCAGCTTTCGGTGAAGGGTGCCAAGGGCACTCTAGACCTGAACATTCATTCGGCCGTTGAAATTGTTGAAGAGGCTGGTGAGCTGCGTTTCGCTGCTCGCAATGGCGATCAACAAACTCGCGCAATGGCTGGTACCACTCGTGCGTTGGTAAACAACATGGTCCAAGGCGTAAGCCAAGGCTTCGAGCGCAAGCTCCAGCTGGTCGGTGTTGGTTACAAAGCGCAAGCAAAAGGCACGGTGCTGAACCTGGCCCTTGGCTTCTCGCACCCAGTGGACTACGAATTGCCGGAAGGCATCACCGCTGAGACTCCCAACCAAACCGATATCGTGATCCGCGGTATCGACAAGCAGTTGGTTGGTCAAGTGGCCGCTGAGATCCGCGACTTCCGCCGTCCAGAGCCGTACAAAGGCAAAGGCGTGCGTTACGCGGACGAAGTCGTCCGTCGTAAAGAAGCCAAGAAGAAGTAGGGCATAGCAAATGACCGTCAAAAAAGTTACCCGACTGCGTCGCGCTCGCAAAGCACGCCTGAAAATGCACGAACTCGAAGTCGTGCGTCTCTGCGTGTACCGCTCTTCGCAGCACATTTATGCCCAGGTCATCTCGGCCGACGGCAGCAAAGTCCTGGCAAACGCCTCGACTTTGGACAAAGAACTGCGTGATGGCGCCACTGGCAACATCGACGCGGCCACTAAAGTTGGCCAGCTGATCGCTGAGCGTGCGAAAGCCGCCGGTGTATCGCAAGTGGCTTTTGATCGTTCTGGCTTCAAGTACCACGGTCGCGTTAAGGCGCTGGCTGATGCTGCTCGTGAAGGCGGGCTGGAGTTCTAAGTTATGTCAAATAACGACCAAAAACGCGACGAAGGCTACATCGAGAAGCTGGTACAAGTTAATCGCGTAGCAAAAACCGTTAAAGGCGGCCGTATCTTCACCTTCACCGCGTTGACCGTGGTTGGTGATGGTAAAGGGCGCGTTGGCTTCGGCCGTGGCAAGTCACGTGAAGTGCCTGCCGCGATCCAGAAGGCAATGGAAGCTGCTCGCCGCAACATGATCCAGGTTGATCTGAACGGCACTACGCTGCAGTACGCCATCAAGTCCGCTCATGGGGCTTCGAAGGTTTACATGCAGCCTGCGTCGGAAGGTACTGGCATCATCGCTGGCGGTGCAATGCGCGCCGTCCTCGAAGTTGCTGGCGTCCACAACGTTCTGGCCAAGTGCTACGGTTCGACTAACCCGGTCAACGTTGTTCACGCAACGTTCAAGGGTTTGAAAACCATGCAGTCCCCTGAGTCCATCGCTGCTAAACGCGGCCTGAACGTCCAGGAGATCTTCTGATCATGGCTACCGTTAAAGTAACGCTGATCAAAAGCATGACCGGCCGCATCCCTAACCACAAATTGTGCGTTAAGGGTTTGGGTCTGCGTCGCATCGGTCACACTGTAGAAGTCGTTGATACCCCGGAAAACCGTGGGATGATCAACAAGGCTTACTACATGCTGCGCGTCGAGGGTTAATCGATGAAACTCAATGATCTGAGTCCAGCGCCGGGTTCCCGTCGCGAAAAGCATCGTCCGGGCCGTGGTATCGGTAGCGGTTTGGGTAAGACCGGTGGCCGTGGCCACAAAGGTCAGACCTCCCGCTCCGGTGGCACCATTGCTCCGGGCTTCGAAGGCGGCCAACAGCCGTTGCATCGTCGTCTGCCTAAGTTCGGCTTCGTCTCTTTGAAAGCTATGGATCGTGCTGAAGTTCGCACCTCCGAGCTGGCTAAAGTAGAAGGCGTCGTCACTGTGCAGTCCCTGAAGGATGCCAACGTGATCAACCAAAACGTGCAGCGTGTGAAAATCATGCTGTCCGGTGAGGTTACTCGCGCAGTCACCCTCAAAGGTATCGCAGCCACCAAAGGTGCGCGTGCGGCTATCGAAGCAGCTGGCGGCAAGTTCGAGGAATAAATGGCTAAGCAAGGTGCTCTCTCAGCGCTAGGCAAAAGCGGCGGGTTGTCCGAACTCTGGGCTCGTCTGCGTTTCCTGTTCCTGGCGATTATCGTCTATCGGATCGGTGCGCATATTCCAGTTCCGGGTATCAACCCTGACCGACTGGCGGACCTGTTTCGACAGAATGAGGGGACCATTCTTAGCTTGTTCAACATGTTTTCCGGCGGTGCGCTGGAGCGCATGAGCATCTTTGCACTGGGGATCATGCCGTATATCTCGGCATCGATCATCATGCAGCTCATGACCGCAGTCAGCCCACAGCTGGAGCAGTTGAAGAAGGAAGGTGAGGCTGGTCGTCGTAAGATCAGCCAGTACACCCGCTATGGCACCGTCGTCCTGGCCTTGGTTCAAGCCATTGGCATGTCCATTGGTTTGGCCGGTCAGGGCGTTGCGTTCTCAGCAGATATCGGCTTCCACTTCGTTGCAGTTACCACGTTTGTTGCTGGTGCACTGTTCATGATGTGGCTGGGCGAGCAGATCACTGAGCGCGGTGTTGGCAACGGTATCTCGATGTTGATTTTTTCGGGTATCGTCGCCGGTCTTCCGAGGGCGATCGGGCAGTCTTTCGAGTCTGCGCGTCAAGGTGATATCAATATCTTCGCTTTGGTCGCCATCGGTTTGCTGGCAGTAGCGATCATCGGTTTCGTGGTATTCATCGAGCGTGGTCAGCGTCGTATTGCTGTTCACTACGCCAAGCGTCAGCAGGGCCGCAAGGTCTTCGCAGCGCAGACGAGCCACTTGCCCTTGAAAGTGAACATGGCGGGCGTAATTCCTGCCATCTTCGCGAGCAGCATCTTGCTGTTTCCGGCTTCGCTGGGTGCCTGGTTCGGTCAGTCTGAGGGTATGGGCTGGTTGCAGGACATCTCGCAGTCGATCGCACCTGGTCAGCCGTTGAATATTCTGCTGTTTAGTGCAGGGATTATTTTCTTCTGCTTCTTCTATACGGCGTTGATGTTCAATCCGAAAGACGTAGCGGAAAACCTGAAGAAGTCCGGTGCCTTTATTCCGGGCATTCGTCCTGGTGAGCAGTCTGCACGCTATATTGATGGCGTTCTGACTCGTCTGACCATGTTCGGTGCTCTCTACATGATGGCCGTATGCCTGCTTCCACAGTTTCTCGTGGTCGCTGCAAACGTGCCGTTTTACCTTGGCGGGACCTCGTTGCTGATCGTGGTCGTGGTTGTGATGGACTTCATGTCCCAAGTGCAATCGCACCTCGTTTCGCACCAGTATGAATCCCTGATGAAGAAAGCCAACCTGAAGGGCTACGGCAGCGGCATGCTGCGCTGAAGCACCCATAAGGTTCGAGGAGTTGGTGATGAAAGTTCGTGCATCGGTGAAAAAGCTGTGCCGCAACTGCAAGATTATTCGCCGCGAAGGTGTTGTTCGAGTAATTTGCAGCGCGGAACCACGTCACAAGCAGCGCCAAGGCTAAATGTGATCTGTGCTAAAAGCCCAGCAGCTAGTGCGCTGCTGGGTTGATTATTTGTTATTACAGCGATATTATCTCGCGCCCTATTTCTTGGCTTCCGGGGCGTAGGTAGCTGTCAATTGGAGTCCCACTGAATGGCCCGTATTGCAGGCGTTAACATTCCAGATAACAAGCATACTGTTATCTCGCTGACCTACATCTATGGTGTTGGTCGCACAACTGCACACAAAATCTGTGCTACTACCGGGGTTAACCCGGCGGTGAAGATCAAAGATCTGAGCGACGAGCAGATTGAACAGCTGCGTGGCGAAGTCGCGAAGTTCACCACTGAAGGTGATCTGCGTCGCGAAATCAACATGAAAATCAAGCGCTTGATGGACCTCGGTTGCTATCGCGGTCTGCGTCATCGTCGTGGTCTTCCAGTGCGCGGTCAGCGTACCAAGACTAACGCGCGTACCCGTAAAGGTCCGCGTAAGCCGATCCGCAAGTAATCGCCCCAGCGAATCGACAGGAATTAAATCATGGCAAAACCTGCTGCTCGTCCTCGTAAAAAAGTTAAAAAGACAGTGGTTGATGGCATCGCCCACATCCATGCATCTTTTAACAACACAATCGTGACCATCACCGACCGTCAAGGTAACGCTCTTTCCTGGGCAACCTCCGGTGGTTCGGGTTTCCGCGGTTCTCGCAAGTCCACGCCGTTTGCTGCTCAAGTAGCTGCTGAACGTGCTGGTCAAGCTGCGCTGGAATACGGCCTGAAAAACCTCGACGTCAACGTCAAAGGTCCAGGTCCAGGTCGTGAATCTGCTGTCCGTGCTTTGAACGGCTGCGGCTACAAGATCGCCAGCATCACCGACGTGACGCCAATCCCGCATAACGGGTGCCGTCCGCCGAAGAAGCGCCGCGTGTAATCCAGGAGATTGTAAAGAATGGCTCGTTACATTGGTCCAAAATGCAAACTCGCTCGTCGTGAAGGCACCGATCTCTTTCTGAAGAGCGGCGTGCGCGCGATCGAATCGAAGTGCAACATCGAAGCAGCACCTGGTATCCACGGCCAGCGCCGCGGTCGCCAGTCCGACTACGGCACCCAACTGCGTGAAAAGCAGAAAGTCCGTCGTATTTATGGCGTTCTCGAGCGTCAGTTCAGCGGTTACTACAAAGAAGCTGCCGGCAAGAAAGGCGCAACTGGTGAGAACCTGCTGCAACTGCTCGAATGCCGTCTGGACAACGTTGTATACCGCATGGGCTTCGGTTCGACTCGTGCCGAATCGCGTCAGCTGGTATCGCACAAGTCGGTAAGCGTAAACGGCAAAACCGTGAACGTTCCGTCCTACCAGGTCCGTGCTGGTGACGTAGTGGCAATTCGCGAAAAAGCGAAGAACCAACTGCGTATTGTCCAGGCTCTCGATCTGTGTGCCCAACGTGGCCGCGTAGAATGGGTAGAAGTAGACACTGAGAAAAAATCTGGCGTCTTCAAAAGCGTCCCAGCCCGCAGTGATCTGTCCGCCGACATCAACGAAAGCCTGATTGTCGAGCTCTACTCCAAGTAAGGGCTAGAAAATAGGTGCATCCATGCAGATTTCGGTAAATGAGTTCCTGACACCCCGCCACATTGATGTGCAGGTTGTCAGTCCGACCCGCGCCAAAATCACGCTCGAGCCTCTCGAGCGTGGTTTCGGCCATACCCTGGGCAACGCGCTGCGCCGCATCCTGTTGTCCTCCATGCCCGGCTGTGCAGTAGTCGAGGCCGAGATAGACGGTGTACTCCATGAGTACAGCGCCATCGAAGGCGTACAGGAAGATGTCATTGAAATCCTGTTGAACCTTAAAGGTCTGGCTATCAAGCTGCACGGTCGAGACGAAGTTACGCTGACCTTGTCGAAGAAGGGTTCGGGGGTGGTTACCGCTGCCGATATTCAGCTGGATCATGATGTCGAGATCGTGAACCCCGATCACGTAATCGCTAACCTGGCGTCTAACGGCGCCCTGAACATGAAGCTCGTTGTAGCTCGTGGTCGCGGTTATGAACCAGCAGACTCGCGTCAGAGCGATGAAGACGAAAGCCGCAGCATTGGTCGCTTGCAGCTCGACTCTTCGTTCAGCCCGGTTCGTCGCATTGCATACGTGGTGGAAAACGCCCGTGTCGAGCAACGTACCAACCTGGACAAGCTGGTTATCGATCTGGAAACCAACGGTACTCTGGATCCTGAAGAGGCTATCCGTCGTGCAGCAACCATTCTGCAACAGCAGTTGGCTGCGTTCGTCGACCTCAAAGGTGACAGCGAACCCGTTGTAGTCGAACAGGAAGACGAGATCGATCCGATCCTGCTTCGTCCGGTTGACGATTTGGAACTGACCGTACGTTCGGCCAACTGCCTTAAGGCGGAGAACATTTACTACATCGGCGACCTGATTCAGCGCACCGAAGTAGAACTGTTGAAGACTCCGAACCTGGGCAAGAAATCCTTGACCGAGATCAAGGACGTTCTGGCTTCTCGTGGTCTCTCCCTCGGCATGCGCCTCGACAACTGGCCGCCTGCAAGTCTTAAGAAGGACGACAAGGCGACTGCCTGATCGTCGTAATCACCGAACGTAGTGTTTGGTAAGGAATGAACCATGCGTCATCGTAAAAGTGGACGTCACCTGAGCCGTACCAGCTCTCACCGTAAGGCCATGTTCCAAAACATGGCGGTGTCGCTGTTCGAGCACGAGCTGATCAAAACTACCCTGCCGAAAGCCAAAGAACTGCGTCGCGTTGCTGAGCCGCTGATCACCTTGGCCAAGATTGACAGCGTTGCTAACCGTCGTCTGGCATTTGACCGTACCCGTTCGAAAGAAATGGTCGGCAAACTGTTCAACGATCTGGGCAAGCGTTACGCAACTCGTGAGGGTGGCTACCTGCGCATCCTCAAGTGTGGCTTCCGCGCTGGCGACAACGCGCCAATGGCGTACGTCGAACTGGTTGATCGTCCTGTCGGTGGCTCTGTAGAAGCCGCTGAATAAGACATCAGTCACTACAAAAAACCGGGCCTAGTGCCCGGTTTTTTGTTGTCTGCAACAAAGCCTCTTGGATGGCCGGACTTTGCTCAATCAGCGGTGATTCTAAGTGATAAACGGAACCCTCCTCATTTACCGGCGTTTTCGATACCAAATGTCCGAATTTCGCCGGGTTTCCGCGTTTATTTGCTATCCCCTGGGGTGACCAACCAGGCTGGTTGGTTCAAACTAACGCCTTTCACCAAGAGATGGACGGCGATGCAAGGCCACCCGGATGTAATTGATTACCTCAACACGCTGCTGACAGGCGAACTCGCTGCGCGCGACCAGTATTTTGTCCACTCGCGGATGTACGAAGATTGGGGTTTCAGCAAGCTGTACGAACGTATCAATCACGAGATGGAAGAAGAGGCTCAACACGCTGATGCGTTGATGCGCCGGATTCTGATGCTCGAAGGCACCCCACGCATGCGTCCTGACGACTTGGATGTGGGTACTACGGTCCCCGAGATGCTCGCCAGCGACCTTCGCCTGGAGTACAAGGTGCGAGCCGCGCTATGCAAAGGCATCGCGCTCTGTGAGCAGCACAGGGATTATGTAAGCCGTGACATCCTCCGCATTCAGCTCGCTGACACGGAAGAAGATCACACCTATTGGCTTGAAAAACAGCTGGGCCTGATCAAATCCATCGGCCTCGAGAATTATCTCCAGTCGCAGTTCTGAGAACTGAAACCGCCGCTACAAAAAAGCCCCTGCCGCATATCGCGACAGGGGCTTTTTATCAGGACGATGCAATCAAGCGCGATCGCGCTCCAGAAGCGGCTTCAGATAGTGGCCGGTGTAGGACTGTTTCATGTCCGCCACCTGCTCTGGCGTACCGGTTGCGATGATCTGTCCGCCTTTCGAACCCCCTTCGGGGCCTAGGTCGACCAGCCAGTCGGCTGTCTTGATCACATCCAGGTTGTGCTCGATAACAACAACCGTGTTGCCGTGGTCGCGAAGTCGATGCAAGACGTCCAGCAGTTGCTGAATATCCGCGAAGTGCAGGCCGGTGGTGGGCTCGTCGAGGATGTACAAGGTTTTGCCGGTGTCACGCTTTGACAGCTCGCGCGACAGCTTCACCCGCTGCGCTTCACCACCCGAAAGCGTAGTCGCTGACTGGCCCAGCTTGATATAGGACAGACCCACATCCATCAGCGTTTGCAATTTCCGAGCGAGGGCAGGCACGGCGTCGAAAAACGCCCTCGCTTCCTCGATCGTCATCTCCAGGACCTCGTGAACGTTCTTGCCCTTGTACTTCACCTCAAGGGTTTCACGGTTGTATCGCTTGCTCTTGCACACATCGCAAGGGACGTAGATGTCAGGCAGAAAATGCATCTCGACCTTGATCAGGCCGTCACCTTGGCACGCTTCGCAGCGACCACCCTTGACGTTGAAAGAGAATCGGCCAGGTCCGTAACCCCGGGATCTTGATTCAGGCACGCCCGCGAACAGCTCACGGATTGGCGTAAACAGCCCGGTGTACGTCGCAGGGTTGGATCGCGGCGTACGTCCAATAGGGCTCTGGTCAATATCAACGACTTTGTCCAGGTGCTGCAGGCCGTCAATGCTGTCGTGTGCCGACGCCTCGAGCGTTGTTGCTCCATTGAGTGCAGTGGCACTGAGCGGGAACAGGGTGTTGTTGATCAGCGTCGACTTGCCCGAGCCCGACACGCCTGTCACGCAGGTCAGCAAGCCAATCGGTATTTCAAGATCGACATTGCGCAGATTGTTGCCCCGCGCGCCTTTGAGTTTGAGCGACAGCTTTTTATTACGAGGCGTTCGCTTGGCAGGCACGGCGATCTTCACCCGGCCCGACAGGTATTTGCCCGTCAGCGAGTCCGGATGATCCATCACTTCCTGTGGCGTGCCTTCCGCGACAATCTTGCCGCCATGCACGCCTGCACCCGGACCGATGTCGACCACATAGTCGGCTAGTCGAATTGCGTCTTCGTCGTGCTCGACCACGATGACCGTATTACCGATGTCTCGCAGGTGCCGCAACGTATCCAGCAGCCGATCGTTATCGCGCTGATGCAAGCCGATTGAAGGCTCATCGAGGATGTACATCACGCCGACGAGGCCTGCGCCGATTTGGCTGGCCAGACGAATTCGCTGCGCCTCGCCACCGGAGAGCGTGTCGGCGCTCCGGTCCAGTGTCAGATAGTCCAACCCAACGTTGACGAGGAACTGCAGGCGTTCGCGAATTTCCTTGAGAATCTTGTCGGCAATCTCGCCGCGGCGGCCCGTGAGCTTCAACTCACCAAAATAGTGGGTAGCGTCGCCAATTGGCATGTTGGTAACGGCTGGAAGTGTCTTCTCACCAACCCATACGTGACGTGCCTCTCGGCGCAACCGCGTGCCACGGCACTCGGGGCACGGCTGCGTGCTGAGAAACTTCGCCAACTCCTCGCGAACCGTGGTCGATTCAGTTTCGCGATAGCGCCGCTCGAGGTTGGGAACGATGCCTTCAAACGGGTGCGCACGTTTAACGATGTCGCCGCGGTCGTTAAGGTAACGGAAATCAACGCTGTCCTTACCGCTGCCGCCGAGCAGCACCTTCTGCAAATCCGCAGGCAGTTCCTTGAACGGCACCTCAAGGCTGAAGCGGTAATGTTTTGCCAGCGAGCCGAGCATCTGGAAGTAATAGACGTTTCGCCTGTCCCAGCCTCGAATCGCGCCTTCTGCCAGCGTGAGTTCGCCATTGACCAGGCGTTTGGTGTCGAAGAATTGCTTCACGCCCAGCCCGTCGCAGGTCGGACATGCGCCTGCAGGGTTGTTGAACGAGAACAGCTTTGGTTCCAGCTCGCTGATCGCATGGCCACAGATCGGGCAAGCGAATCGCGCGGAGAAAATGATCTCTTCGCCGGGCTCGTCGTCCATCGGCGCCACCAGCGCGATGCCGTCAGCCAGCTTCAGCGCGGTCTCAAAAGATTCGGCCAAACGCTGTTGCAGGTCCGACCGCACCTTGAAGCGGTCAACGACGACATCGATCGAGTGCTTCTTCTGTTTATCGAGCTTGGGAAGTTCGTCCAGCTCGCACAGCCGACCGTTCACCCGAGCCCGGACGAAACCCTGAGCGCGAAGCTCTTCGAAGACTGCCAGGTGCTCGCCTTTTCGCTCCCGTACCACGGGGGCAAGCAGCATCAGTTTGGCGCCTTCCGGCTGGGCCAGGACCAGGTCGACCATCTGACTGACGGTTTGCGCCTCCAGGGGAATGTCGTGATCCGGGCAACGCGGCTGACCCACCCGCGCATATAGCAAACGCAGGTAGTCGTAGATCTCGGTGATGGTGCCGACGGTCGAGCGTGGGTTGTGGGACGTGGACTTTTGCTCGATGGAAATGGCGGGCGACAGACCTTCGATCGTATCGACGTCCGGCTTCTCCATCATCGACAGGAACTGGCGCGCGTAGGCGGACAGCGATTCGACGTAGCGACGCTGGCCCTCGGCATAGAGCGTATCGAACGCGAGGGACGATTTTCCTGAGCCGGACAATCCGGTGATGACGATCAGCTTGTCGCGTGGAAGGGTCAGGTCGATGTTCTTCAGGTTGTGGGTTCGAGCCCCACGAATCAAGATCTTGTCCAAAGCTGGCCTCGCACGGCGGGCGTGTAAAACGTGGAAGTATACGGGCAAATACTGGATGGATACACACTATTGAAGCTGGGGCTGCCTCACCCGGAAAAAAAGAAACTTCCTGCGATGCGCGGCAAACCGTCGTATGTGCTCTCAACGATGGGACTGGTAGAATCGCCGCCGGTTCATACGAGGTTCCTTCATGCACGATTCTCACAGCGAGCGCATGAGCGGCAGCGAAACCCGCGCCGCGGGCGGTCTGGCGCTAGTGTTCGCCTTCCGTATGCTTGGCATGTTCATGGTGCTGCCCGTACTTGCCACTTACGGAATGGACCTGGCCGGCGCAAGCCCGCCACTCATCGGTCTGGCCATCGGCGCGTACGGCCTGACACAAGCGGTGTTGCAGATTCCGTTTGGCATCATCTCTGATCGCATTGGCCGTCGCCCCGTCATTTATCTGGGCCTGATCGTGTTTGCGCTCGGCAGCGTGCTGGCGGCCCAGTCCACCTCCATCTGGGGCGTAATCGCCGGTCGGGTTTTGCAAGGCGCGGGTGCTATTTCCGCTGCGGTCATGGCGTTGCTTTCCGATTTGACCCGCGAGCAGCACCGCACCAAAGCCATGGCCATGATTGGCATGACGATTGGCGTGTCCTTCGCCGTTGCGATGGTGGTCGGCCCCATTCTGACCGGTGCATTCGGCTTGTCAGGTCTGTTTCTGGCGACGGGCGCGATGGCGCTTGTCGGCGTGGCGATCGTTGCCTTCGTCGTGCCCAAGTCCACGGTTACCCTGCAGCACCGCGAATCCGGTCTGGCGCGACAGGCGTTGGGGGCGACGCTTCGTCATCCTGACCTGTTGCGTCTGGATCTGGGTATCTTCGCGTTGCACGCCATGCTGATGTCCAGTTTCGTGGCGTTGCCATTGGCGCTGGTCGAAAAAGCCGGCCTGCCCAAAGAGCAGCACTGGTGGGTCTATCTGACTGCGCTGCTGATTTCTTTCTTCGCGATGATCCCTTTCATCATCTACGGCGAAAAGAAACGTCAGATGAAGCGTGTTTTGCTCGGCGCCGTGCTGGTGCTGATGCTCACTGAACTATTCTTCTGGGAGTTCGGCGACACGCTGCGAGCGCTGGTCATCGGCACGGTGGTCTTCTTTACCGCATTCAATTTGCTCGAAGCGTCGTTGCCGTCGCTGATCAGCAAAGTGTCACCGGCGGGTGGGAAGGGCACGGCGATGGGGATTTATTCCACCAGTCAGTTCCTGGGTTCTGCTGCCGGGGGCATCTTGGGAGGGTGGCTTTTCCAGCACGGCGGACTGAATGTGGTGTTCCTGGGAGGCGCCGGGCTGGCCGCCATCTGGCTCGCGTTTGCTGTTACCATGCGCGAACCTCCCTACGTAACCAGCCTTCGCTTGCCGTTGTCGCCCGAGGCTCAACGCGACACAGGCCTTGCCGATCGCGTGTTGGCCGTACGTGGAGTAACAGATGCAGTAGTGGTTGCCGACGAGGCTGCCATCTATATCAAATTTGACAAAGAACTGTTGGATCGGGCGTCTTTCGACGAAGTGGTCAATCCAGCGTCGGAAACGTGTGAAGCCTAGGAGAACGTTATGGCCCGTGGGGTTAACAAAGTCATATTGGTCGGCACATGCGGCCAGGATCCCGAAGTCCGCTACATGCCTAACGGTAATGCCGTGACCAACCTGAGTCTGGCAACAAGCGAACAGTGGACCGATAAGCAAACCGGTCAGAAGGTCGAGAAGACCGAATGGCACCGTGTTTCGATGTTCGGCAAGGTCGCCGAGATCGCTGGCGAGTACCTGCGCAAGGGTTCACAGGTCTACATCGAAGGCAAGCTGCAGACCCGCGAGTGGGAAAAAGACGGCATCAAGCGTTACACGACCGAAATCGTCGTCGACATGCAAGGCACCATGCAGTTGCTGGGTGGCCGTCCTCAAGGCGACGGTGCTCCTCAGGGTCAGGGTGGTGGCGGTTATCAGAACTCCGCGCCGCGTCCGCAGCAGCAGGCCCGTCCGCAGCAGTCCGCTCCTCAGCCACAGCGTGAATCACGTCCTGCGCCTCAACAAGCGCCGCAGCCAGCGCCTGATTTCGACAGCTTCGATGACGATATTCCGTTCTAAGCTGCGCATGACCCAATCGCGATAACGCTGCAAACAAAAGCCCCCGTACAGCTCAGCTGTCGGGGGCTTTGTTTTGAGTATCGTTCGGGGACTACAGACCCAGATCCGACAACCCGGGATGGTCATCAGGTCGGCGGCCCAGCGGCCAGTGAAACTTGCGATCCGCTTCTTTGATGGGCATGTCATTGATGCAAGCGAAGCGTCTCGCCATTAGGCCGTCTTCATTGAATTCCCAGTTTTCATTGCCATACGAGCGGAACCAGTTCCCTGAGTCATCGTGCCATTCGTAGGCGTAACGGACCGCAATGCGGTTGTCGGTAAATGCCCAGAGCTCTTTGATCAAGCGGTAGTCGAGCTCTTTATTCCACTTGCGGATCAGAAACTGCTTAGCCTCTTCACGGTTCCCGGCGAAATCAGCGCGATTGCGCCATTGGGTGTCGAGTGTGTAGGCCAGCGACACCTTTTCAGCGTCCCGGCTGTTCCAGCCATCTTCCGCCAGGCGGACCTTTTCGATGGCGGATTCTCGAGTGAAAGGGGGAAGTGGCGGGCGAGTCTGGGCATTGGACGACATGATGGACCTCCAGGCGGTGATGATTCGGCGGTGAGTGGGACGTGTATGGCTAGGAACTGGAACGCAAGCGTTCTTCAAGTATTAACTGCGCAACAGCCTTGGCGCTTTCTGCAGCGCTGTAGTCGCCCATGACGCGGGCAACGGTGATTGCGCCTTCCATGAGGATGAGTAACTGGTTGGCCAAGGCCTGCGGATCTGCAATCCCAAGCTGCTCGCAGAGCCCCAGCGTGTAGTCCAGCAGCTTCTGTTTGTGCAGCTTGGCGATCAGACGGATAGGGTCCTCTGAGTCGCCGACTTCGCCTGCCGTGTTGATAAATGCGCAGCCGCGAAAGCCTTCGGACTCGAACCAGCCTTTGAGCACGTCAAACATATTCAGGATGCGCGCTTCAGGGGTGTCGGCCTTGTTTGATTCACTCCGAAACCAGTCCATCCAGCGCACGTCACGGGCGTTGAGCGCAGCGGCCGCGACCTCGTCTTTGGTAGCGAAATAGCGATAGATGCTTTTCCTCGCGACGCCCGACGTCTTCACCAAAAGGTCCATGCCGGTGGCCTGGATGCCGTTCTGGTAAATAAGCTGTTCGGCGGTCGCGAGGATTTTCTCGCGGGTGTTGGTCGTTGATGTATTCATGACGTTGAAGGTAGAACGTACGTTCTCCCACGTCAAGCCGCTCATTCAAAAACAGGCTCAACGCACTTGGTCGGACTCCGGCAGCGCACGTTTCAAATCCTCTGCGCTGGGTGAAGCCTTGGCCAGCGTAACCGGAATCGATTTGGCAGCAGGCACCTTGCTGCGTTCAGCGTGATGCCACAGCGGAACCAGTGGATTGCATTCAGGGTAATACGCCGCGCAGCAGTTTTCGGGGATGTCGTAGGCGATGATCTGCAGAGGTCCTACCGAACGCGAGACCTGTGGCTCGATGGCTGTAGTCACGTTGACCCAGTCTCCCGGTGTGAAGCCCAGTCGGAGGACATCGTTGCGGTTCATGAAAATGACTGCACGGGTGCCGCTGACGCCCCGGAAGCGATCTTCGTAGCCATAGATCGTGGTGTTGAACTGGTCATTGCTGCGCAGCGTCATCAACTGCAGCACGTCGCGACGCGTGTGGTTCGGGTACACATCATCGTTTTCTTCCAGCAGCTCGGGCGTGATGAACATCGCGCGGCCGCTCTCGGTTTTCCATTCGCGCTTAGCCGCCGCAAGGGGTCGGTGGAAGCCTCCGGGTTCCCACATGCGGGTTTCCATGTCGTGGAAAATCTCGGGGTAGACCTGAGCGATGCCCTGACGAATCAGCGCGTAATCGCGGCGCCAGGCGCTCCAATCGATTCGGGTGGCACCGGGTAATGTTGCCTCGGCGATGCCAGCGAGAATGGCGACCTCGGCACGGGCATGGGCGCTGGCCGGTTCGCTATTACCCTGCCAGGCTCGCACGCAGCCGGTGCTGTCTTCGGTGGTATAAACCTGCTCGACGCCGTCTTGCACATCCTTTTCGATGCGCCCGAGGCAGGGCAGTATCCACGCGTTTTTCCCCGGAACCAGATGCGTGCGGTTCAGCTTCGTGGCGATCTGAACGTTCAGGTCCAATGTATTCCAGGCCGGCTCCATGCGCGATGTGTCAGGGACTGCGCGCAGAAAATTCCCGCCGAGCCCGATGAATCCGCGCACGCTCCCGTCCAGAAGTCCTTCGCAGGTCTCGACGGTGTTCAGGCCTTTTTTCGACGGGACCGTGAAACCGTATAATTCCTCAATCTTATCCACAGGAATCTTTTTCGGGTCTTCGGTAATGCCGACCGTGCGCTGCCCTTGCACATTGGAATGACCGCGCACCGGGCAGATCCCGGCACCGCGCTTGCCGATGTTGCCGCGTAGCAGGAGCAGGTTCACCAGCATCTGCACGTTGGTCACGCCGCGCCGGTGTTGGGTGATGCCCATGCCGTAAACCAACATCACTCGCTCATGTCTGGCGTACACCGTCGCTACTGCCTCCAGCGCGCTACGGCTGAGTCCTGCCTGACGCTCGATGGTTTCCCACGGTGTTTCGAGCACGCAGTTGCAGAACTCGGCGAACCCTTCAGTGTGCTGGGCGATAAACGCCTGATCGATGATCCCGGGCTGACCCTTTGCCAGCGCCGCCTCGTCCATCTCAAACAGCGACTTGGCGATGCCTAGCACAACCGCCGTGTCGCCACCGATTGCCAACTGATGGTATTGGGTGCTGATGACCGTCGACTTCGGCCCGAGCATTTCCACCGGGGACTGCGGATTGACGAAGCGCTCGAGGCCGCGCTCGCGGATCGGGTTGAACGTGATGATCGGCACGTCACGCTGCCGGGCTTCACGCAGTTGGTGCAGCATCCGCGGGCTGTTGCTGCCCACGTTCTGGCCGAAAAACAGGATGCAGTCAGTGTGCTCGAAGTCATCCAGGGTCACCGTTCCTACAGGCACGCCGATACTTTCCTGCAAGCCGACCGAGGTGCTCTCGTGGCACATGTTCGAGCTGTCGGGCAAATTGTTGTTGCCGTAGGCGCGGGCGATGAGCTGGTACATGAACGACGTTTCCAGCGAGGCCCGGCCCGATGCATAAAAAACCACGCTGTCGGGCGTCATGCTTTTCAGCTGCGCGCCAATGTCACGGTAGGCTTCCTCCCACGTGGTTTCCTGGTAGCGATCGGTCGCAGCGTTGTACCGCATGGGGTGCGTGAGGCGGCCCTGTTGCTCCAGGTCGTAATCGGGCCACTGGCGCAGTTCGGTGAGCGTGTGACCGGCGAAAAAGGCCGGGTCGGTCTTGCGCGACGTCAGCTCCCAGGCCGTGGCCTTCGCGCCGTTTTCGCAAAACTCGAGGCTGTGGGGTTTGCCGGGCTTGGCCCACGCGCAGCTGACGCAGGCAAACCCGCCGGGCTTGTTTTGCTTGATCAGCGGCAGGCCTGCTCGAATCGGCGCCTGCTCGCGCCAGAGGATCTCCATCACCGACTTTGCCGAGCCCCAGCCGCCGGCGGCAGACGTGTAGGGGCGGTAATGGGCTTTGGGATGGATGAGCGACATGGGGTTGATCCTCGGCGGAGCGGGCGCACTGGAGACAGTCGCCCTCGTTAAGGCTACGACGAAGCGGCTCGGTAAAGGTTCGTTACATTTGCTGGCGGGCGGACCGTCAACGGCCAACATGACGATTGCGCCTAGGAAACGAACTTGCCGGATGAAATTCGATCAGTTCCAGAAGGCCTATTTTTCCACGGTTCCCTGACCGAAGGAGTGACTCGCGTTTTGCCGAATTTCAAACCCTTTCTGTTGCTGTGCCTGCTGTTGAGCGTTTTCAGCGTCAATGTTCAAGCCGCCGACGCCCCCGCCGCTGCCACTGCTCCCGCTGCCGCACCTGCCGACCCGGCGCCAGAGGATCCTGCCAAAGCGGAGATTTTGGTCAAAGGCGGATTGCTCGGCGCCATCAGTTCCAGCATCGACAGCGTGCAAGACAAGCTCGATGTAGATGGCCACTTGCTCGACTCCTGGCGCCTGCGCGCCGACCGAGCCGCTGACGAGATCGACGCGCTGGTCAACAAACCGCAGTCGCGCTCAGCGTGGCGGATCGCCGGCGATTTCGTGATGCTGTCCCTGGTGTGGGCGGGCGCGTTCCTGCTGCTCAACCGCATCGGCGCGTTTCTCGTCACTCGGTTATCACGGCATCGGTTCCTGATTCGCCGCGATCGCGTGGTCGGGGTGCTGGGCTATGTGTTGCCGTACATGGTGCCGGCGCTGATCTGCCTGCCGCTGACGCTCTACGTCAGTCACTTCATGCCGACCTCGGTGGGGCGCGCGCTGGCGCTGTGTCTGGCGTACTCGACCAGCAGCGGGATTTTCTCCACATCCGTGCTGTTGTCGCTGATCGTGCTGTTCAATTCGGGCCACAAACGGCCAGCGGTGCGCATCATTCGTCACTACGCGCCGCACCCGTTGTTCATCATCGGCTTTCTCGCGGCGTTGAGCGACGCGCTGACCAGTCCGCAGATTGCCCGGCTGTTCGGCGGCAACGTGACCACCAGCATCGCCGCGTTCACCGGGCTGATGGCGTCGGTCATGTTTGGCATGGTCGTCATCCGCATGCGTCGGCCGATCGCGCATCTGATCCGCAACCGTTCCCTCGGCGCCCGGCTGGCGCGGCCCGCGGTGCAACAGACGCTGAAGATCTTCTCCAGCCTGTGGCATTTGCCGATTCTGCTGATGATTCTGGTCTCGGCCGTGAATCTCATCGGCGCCGGCGAAGGCAGTCAGGAAGCCCTGCGTTGTGCGTTGCTGACGACGGTGTTGTTGATTGGTGCGGTGTTTCTCAGCACCTTGTTTCAGCACATGTTCAAGCCCACCGAGGTGCGAACCAACAGTGTTTACAAGGAGCGTTTGCTGAGCCTGTTGCACGCGGTCATGCGTATTGCGCTGGCGATCGGCTTCATCGAGCTGCTGGGGCGAATCTGGGGTTTTTCGCTGCTCGAATTCGCCCAACGCAATGCACTGGGCAAGGTGATCAGCGATTCGCTGAGCAGCATCGGTTTGATTTTGCTGGTGACCTGGCTGCTGTGGGTGGTGATGGACACGGCCATTCAGGAAGCCCTGAAGCCTCCGGCCAACGGACGTTCCGGGCGTCAGCCGAGCACGCGGGTTAAGACCATTCTGCCGCTGCTGCGCAACGCGATGAAGATCATCCTGGTGGTGATCTGCACCATCACGACCATGGCCAATCTGGGCATCAACGTCGCGCCGCTGCTGGCCGGTGCCGGGGTGGTCGGTCTGGCGATCGGTTTCGGTTCGCAGCAGTTGGTGCAGGACGTCATTACCGGGCTGTTCATCATCATCGAGGACACCATCTCCATCGGCGACTGGGTGGTGCTGGATTCAGGCCACGCCGGTACGGTCGAGAGCCTGACCATCCGCACCCTGCGTCTGCGCGACGGTAAGGGCTTCGTGCATTCGGTGCCGTTCGGGCAGATCAAGGCCGTCACCAACCAGTCCCGGCAATTCGCCTACGCGTTCTTCTCGTTCCAGTTCACCTACGACACGGACGTAGACGCGGCGACCTCGCTGATTCGTGAAGCGGGCCAGTCGATCAGCGATGATCTGCTACTGGCGAGCAAACTGCAGGGGCCGCTAGAAGTGTTCGGGCTGGACCGCATGGACATGAACGGCATTGTGATCACGGCGCAGTTCCGTACGTCATCGGGCGGGCAGTATGCAGTCAGTCGGGCGTTCAACGATCGACTCAAGCGACTTGTGGATAAGTCGGCGGAGGTGCGCTTCGCCCAAACTTATCCACAACTGGTGATGAGCCCGCACAATCGTCAGGCACCTGAAGGGGAAGAGGGCGCCGAGCAACAAGCGCTGCCCGGCAAGACCTCGGTGGTGAACAAGGACGGGTCAGAAAGCCCTGCCTGAGATCGGGCCACAGCCGAGTCGAGCGTCGTAACACGCCCCACTCGGCTGCGCTTATCTGAACAGCCGATCGCGCACCTGCAACATCAGCGCCTCATCCACCTCGCCCCAGTACTGCGGCTTGCCGGCGATAATGGCGGCGATGGGGATGCCGTCGCGGTAAACCAGCTTATTGCCCACAATCGCCGGGACTTTCGCGCCGGGCAGCAGCGTCCCGGCGAGATTGAGCGGGTCGACCCCGCTGACGGCAATCAAGCTGCCGTCCAGCGGACGTTTGCGGACTTCGCGCAGCAACGGGATGGCTTCGGGCAACGCGAACTGTTCACCCGCCAGGCCTGCCACGAAGCGCCCGCCGCGGATCTCTCCGCGCGCCTCAAGCCGATGGAACGTGCGCAGCAACTCGCGCCAGGTTGGCAGCCAATCCGCCTCGCGCTCCAGCAGGCGCCAGAACACCACACCGTATCGGCGCAGCAACGTCATTGCGACATGCTCCAGCGTGTCGCTGTCGATCCTTTGCGACGCGCCTTCTTCCTTCGCCGGCGCGCGACGCAACAATGCCCAGCGTCCGGCGTCGTCCATGCCGCCAATAAACGCACCGCGATTGCGTCGGCTGGTGTGGCTGGTGCGCTTGCTCGCCGGGGTAATCAGCGCCCGCAGCCCGGCGAAACTGTCGGCATTAACCAGCCCGGCGCCCACCAGCTCCTGCAGCGCCGTTTCCAGCTCGGCCCGCAGCAAGTGCGCCTCGCCGGTCAGCTCGTCGAAAAACATTGCACCCTGGCTCGACAACACCTCATGAACCTTCTGCGCGCGCAGGGATAATTCGGTCGGCGCCGGCTGCTCGGTCAGCCCGGTCCACAGGCGAACCTGAGGTCGGGGCAGCAGCACAATCGGCGTACTGCGCAACGCGGCGCTGCCAACCTTGCTGCGACTGGTCAGACGCATCCACACCACTTTGCCGGACCGACACAGGTCATCCAGCCAAATCGATGAATAATCCTTCAAGCGTGCCGGCAGCAGATCACTGTCCCACGCGCCTGCCGCCGACGAGAAACCCTCCAGCTGCGCGACGACTTCCGGCAGCGCGGCTTTGCCCTGGCTTCGGGTCGTGGCAGATAGATGCTGCCAGTCGAACAGGAATCGAGTGAAGTCTTGCAGCGACACAGGCTCGATTTCCCGGCGCAGGCGCTTGACCGTGTAACGGTGGATGCGCGACAGCAGATGCCGCTCGCACCATTCTTCCTCGCGGGCGTCAGGGTTGAACTGGCCGCGCAACACGTAACCTTCGTTCTCCAGCTGCGCCAGCGCCTGAGCGACCTCGTTCTGTGTCAGCGCCAACGGCTCGGCAATGGCCGGGACGGTGAGCGGGCCGAAACCGCTCAGCCGCGCACGCACGATTTCAACCCGCGCTTCGTCCTCGTTCCACGCTTCGTCGAACCCGGCCAGTGCCGCCAACGGCGGGTGCATTTCCGCAGCGGGGTAGAGCGCCTGCAAACAGGTCAGCCGCTCCAGCGGAATCCACAACGCCTGTTCCGGGGTGACCTGCAAGCGCGTGCCACGACCCGAGCGGGCCAGGCTTTCCAGCCATTTCATCCAGTCGCCGTGCTCGCGGGCCTCCACGCCGGTGATGCAGCCCAGGCTCATGAGCGCCTCGTGCATCTCATCCACGTTTTGCGGCTGCGGCCAGGCTTCATCGGCCACCGCTTTGATCGCATCGACATCCAGCGCGCCGAGATCGTCGGTGGATTCCGGGTCGCTCCAGCGCCGATTGAGCACCGCCTGGGTGCGACGTTCTTCCAGCGGCGCGTTGTCGAGAAACGCATACGGCTTGGCGTTGAGGATTTCCGCCGCCAGCGGCGAGGGCGCGGGCAAATCGCGACTGACCAGACGCACCTCGCCGTTCTCCATGCGCCGCAGCAGTTTCAGCCAGCTCTCGGCGTCCATGGCTTCGTGCAGGCAATCGTCCAAGGTCTGCTCGATCAGCGGATGCTCCGGCACTTCCCGCTCGCCCACCAGATTTTCCAGGCAGGCGATCTGGTCCGGAAACACCGTGGCAATCAAATCGTCGCTCTTGATCCGCTGCAGCTGCGGCGCCACTTTTCGCCCGCCGGTGTAACGCGGCAGGGCCAGTGCGACACCGGCGTTCCAGCGCCAGCGCACGCCGAACAGCGGCGCATCCAGCACTGCCTGAATCAGTAAATGCTCGGCAGTGGCGGAGTTGAGATAACGCCAGACTTCATCGAGCGCAAAACTGTGCGCCGTGGACAGCGACAGCACGATCGCGTCCTCGCTGGCGGCGGCTTGCAGCTCGAAGTTGAAGGTGCGGCAGAAGCGCTTGCGCAGCGCCAGGCCCCACGCGCGATTGACCCGGCTGCCGAACGGGGAATGAATGACCAGCTGCGTGCCGCCGGATTGATCGAAAAAGCGCTCAATGACCAGCGTGTCCTGTGACGGCAGCGCACCCAGGGCCGAGTGCGCGCGAGCGAGGTATTCAATGATCTGCTCGGCGCTGGCGAGGTCCAGGCCCAGGCTTTTCATCAGCCAGTCGGTGCAGGCCAGAAGGTTGCCGGGATGGGCGCTGAGCTGCTCATCGATGTCGGCCTGCAAACGTGCGACGGCAAAAGACAATTCATCGCTGCGCCCTGGGGCCTCGCCCATCCAGAACGGGATGTTCGGCGGCATGCCGTGGGCGTCCTCGACCCGCACGCGGCCGGACTCGACCCGCAGAATCCGGTAAGAGGTATTGCCCAGCTGGAAGATGTCACCCGCCGCGCTTTCCACGGCGAAGTCTTCGTTGACGGTGCCGATGTTGAGCGCCTGGGGTTCGAGGACCACGCTGTAATCGGCATTGTCCGGAATCGTGCCGCCGCTGGTGACCGCGGTGAGTTTGCTGCCGCGCCGACCACGCAACGTGCGGGTTACCGCGTCGCGATGCAGGTACGCCGCGCGCACGCCCTGACGCCCGCTGTAACCCTCGGCGAGCATGCTCAACAGCGCCTGATAATGGCCTTCGTCAACGTCGGCGTAGGGCGAAGCCTTGCGGAACAGCGCCAGCAGGTCCTGCTCCTGCCATTCCTGACAACTGACTTCGGCGATGATCTGCTGCGCCAGGACGTCCAGCGGTGCTTTGGGAATGACCAGCGTGTCGAGCTCGCCGCGCCGCACGCAATCCAGCAGCGCCGCGCACTCGATCAGATCATCCCGAGACACAGCAAACAGCCGTCCCTTGGGCGTGCCGCCTACGTGGTGACCGGAACGGCCGACGCGCTGCAAAAAGGACGCGATGGAGCGGGGCGAGCTGATCTGGCAGACCAGATCGACGTCGCCGATATCAATCCCCAATTCCAGCGAAGCGGTGGCGATCAGGACTTGGAGCTCACCGCGTTTCAGGCGCTGCTCGGCTTCGAGCCGCTGTTCCTTGGCCATGCTCCCGTGATGCGCGGCGACCGCCTCTTTGCCCAGCCGCTCGCTCAGATGCCGCGCCATGCGCTCGGCCAGCCGCCGGGTGTTGACAAAAATCAGTGTGGTGCGATGTCCACGCGCCAGCACAGCGAGCCGGTCGTAGACCAGTTGCCAGACGTCACTGGACATCACGGCGCTCAGGGCCACCGGCGGCACTTCGATAGCCAGATCCCGAGGGCGCGCGTGGCCGATGTCGACGATGGCGCACGATCGGCTGACCGGATCGCTGCCGACCAGAAAGCGCGAGACTCGCTCGATGGGTTTCTGCGTCGCCGACAGCCCGATGCGCAGCAGCGGTTTTGCGCACAGCGCCTGTAAACGCTCCAGCGTCAGGGCGAGATGACTGCCACGCTTGCCGGCGGCGATGGCGTGAATTTCGTCGACGATGACCGTCTGCGTGCTCGACAACATGCGCCGCCCGGAATCCGAGCCCAGCAGCACGTACAGCGATTCCGGCGTCGTCACCAAAATGTTCGGCGCAGTTTTACGCATCGCCGTGCGTTCTTTCTGCGGCGTGTCGCCGGTGCGCACAGCGGTGGTGATTCGCAGCCCGGGCAGCCCTTGCTGAATCAATTGATCGGTGATGCCCGCCAGCGGGTTTTGCAGATTGATCTGGATGTCGTTGGACAGCGCTTTCAAGGGCGAAACGTAAACGACAAACGTCTCATCGGGCAGCTCGCCGCCTCTCTCCAGCCCTTGATGCACCAGATCATCGATGACCGCCAGAAAGGCGGTCAGGGTTTTACCGGAGCCGGTGGGCGCGGCGATCAACGTGGACTCGCGGCGTTTGATCAGCGGCCACGCCTGGGCCTGGGCCGCGGTAATGGCCGGGAACGTGGAGCGAAACCACGCGCTGACCGCCGGATGAAAGGCGTCGAGCACCGGGTCGGGTGTCTGGAGAAGGTTCATCGCTAATTAATGCGGGCGCAGGAAGGCAGATGCAAGAGGCAGATACCGGGCCGAGTGATCGGCGGCGCGCCTCAGCAGCTTCACGCAGTCCGGCGCGCCCGAGGCTGTTGGGACTTGCCCGTCGACGTGTTATGTTTGCGGACGTTTTTCACCTATTTTTAATCGACCTGAAGACTGAGCCTGCTGACTCTATGCGAATGCGCCTTATGCTACTGGGCGGCGGGAATGCCCTCGGGCAGGCGTTGATTCGTCTGGGTGCCGAGGAGAACATTGGATTCCTCGCGCCGCGTCCACCGCAAGACGGTTGGGATGCGGCAAGCCTGACGCAACTGCTCGATGACACCCGCCCGGATGCCTTGATCAATCTCGCTTATTACTTCGACTGGTTTCAGGCGGAGCGGGTAAGCGCTGACAGGCTGGATAATCAGGAACGCTCCGTCGAGCGTCTCGCCGAACTGTGCCAGCACCACAACATCGTCCTCGTTCAGCCGTCCAGCTACCGCGTGTTCGACGGTTCGCGGGCGACGGCTTACAGCGAGAAAGACGAGCCCGTGCCGCTGGGTTCCCGTGGCCAGGCTTTATGGCGCATCGAGCAAAGCGTGCGCGCCACCTGCCCGCAGCATGTGCTGCTGCGTTTCGGCTGGTTGCTCGACGACAGCGCCGAAGGCGTACTCGGGCGCTTTCTCAGCCGCGCCGAATCACCCGGTGAATTGCTGCTGGCGGACGACCGTCGGGGCAATCCGACCCCGGTCGACGATGCCGCAAGAGTGATCATTTCGGTGCTCAAGCAGCTTGATTGCGCCGCGCCGCTGTGGGGCACTTACCACTACGCCGGCCACGAAGCGACCACGCCACTGGCGTTTGGTCAGGCCGTGTTGACCGAAGCCCGTCTGCTGCGCCCGCTGGCGATCGAAACGCCGACTGCGCAAGCCCACGCCGCGCGTCCGGATGCCGCCGAAGAGCCGCAGAACGCCGTGCTCGCCTGCAAGAAAATCCTCCACACTTTCGGTATCAAGCCACGCGCCTGGCGTGCTGGCTTGCCCAACCTACTGGACCGCTATTACCGCCATGTCTGATGCTCCTGTCCTCATCACCGGCGGCGCCGGTTTCATCGGTTCGCACCTGACCGACGCGCTGCTCGCCAAAGGCTACGCCGTGCGCATCCTCGACGACCTGTCCACTGGCAAACGCAGCAACCTGCCGCTGGACAACCCACGCGTGGAGTTGATCGAAGGTGATGTCGCCGATGCCGCGCTGGTGGCCCGGGCGGCGGTGGGTTGTCAGGCCGTTGCGCATCTGGCTGCCGTCGCGTCGGTGCAGGCCTCGGTGGATGATCCGGTGAAAACGCACCAGAGCAATTTCATCGGCACGCTGAATGTCTGCGAAGCCATGCGCCAGGCCGGTATCAAACGCGTGGTGTTTGCTTCAAGCGCTGCGGTGTACGGCAACAACGGCGAAGGTGAGGCCATCACCGAAGACACCCCCAAAGCACCGCTGACCCCGTATGCGTCGGACAAATTAGCCGGTGAGCACTACTTCGATTTCTATCGCCGTCAGCACGGCTTCGAGCCTGTCGTATTCCGCTTCTTCAACATCTTCGGCCCGCGCCAGGATCCTTCATCGCCGTACTCCGGCGTGATCAGCATCTTCGCGGAGCGTGCGGTAAACGGCCTGCCGATTGCCGTCTTCGGTGACGGCGAGCAGACTCGCGACTTCTTCTACGTCGAGGACCTGGTTGATCTGGTCGTGCAGGGGATCGAGATGCCGACGGTGGCAGAGGGCGCGGTCAATGTCGGCCTGAACGCCACCACCTCGCTGAATGAATTGCTGGGAGCCCTTGCCGAGGTGGTCGGCGATCTGCCGCCGGTGAGTTACCTGCCGGCGCGATCAGGGGACATCAAGCATTCCCGGGCGAGCAATCAGCGTTTGCTTGAGCGCTTTGAAGTGCCTGAGCCGACGCCGCTGAAGGTCGGGCTGGCGCGACTGCTGGGGCGTTGAATCCCGCGCAGCAAAAAGGCACCGAGGAGGTGCCTTTTTTGTGCATGCTCGTTCGGGCGCAAGCGCTTCGAACTTCAAGCGCTTAGAACTTGTAGCCCACGCCGACCATGTACACCCACGGATCGACGTCCACGTTCACTTTGGTCCGGCCGACACCCAGTGCAGACGGGCCGTCCAGCGTGGCTTGGGTGTCGATGTCCACGTACCAGACGGCGGCGTTGACCATAATCTTGTCCGTCAGCATGTAGTCCGCGCCGATCTGTCCGGCCCAGCCCCAGGAGTTCTTGATGTGCAGGTTGTTCATGCCCTGGCCCTTGCGTTCGCTGCTCAGGTTTTCGTCGTAGAACCAGGTGTAGTTCACGCCGACACCGGCATAGGGCTGGAATTTCGACGTCGCGTCCATCGGGTAGTACTGCAGCGACAGGGTAGGCGGCAGCTGTTTCACGTCCGCCAGCTTGCCATCCAGACCCGGCCCCAGGCCTTTGACGGCGACTGTGTGCTGGAAGGGCGTTGCCGCCAGCAGCTCAAGGCCCACGTGATCGGTGAGCATGTAGGCGAAGGCCAGGCCCAGTTGAGTGTCGCTGTCCAGCGTCGCTTTGGTGCCCGGGACTTTGGTGCCGTCCAGCTTCAGGTTTCCGCTTTCTTCGTTGGGCGCTGTGGTGGCGGCACCGGCGCGAATAATAAAATCACCGGCCTGGTGGGCGTGAGCAGCGAGGGGGACACCGAGTGCAAGCGCGAGCAGGGGCACGCTGAGCAGGGACTTGTGCATGGGGGCTCCGTAAGGGCGTAAAAAGTTATGCCCTATGTTACGAAGCGTCTAGTTCGCGGTTTTTGACCTGGCTCAATGAAAACGTTAATTAAGGCGGCCCATGATAGAAGGGTCGACGCCCGTGTCGGCGTAAACATAGCCTTTGTGGGAGTGAGCTTGCTCACGAAGACGGCGGTCCAGGCGCTAGAAGTGCAGCGGTTGTCTTGTCCCCTTCGCGAGCAAGCTCGCTCCCACGAGGACTGCGCGTGTCCGTCAATGCGCCTCCTGCTAACGACCCTTACTGCTCATCCGGCATTTCGTAGACCAGAATCTTGTCTGCTTCCATCTGGTAACCGGCATCGGCCAACTCGCTGGTCGACGGTTTAACCTGCATCGGGCCTTCGATCCAGTAGGGTTGGTACAGCTCATCCACCTTGACGCCCAATTCGCTGGTCACGTGGACGATTTGATTCGGCGGCGGCGGTGGCACGTGGATGCAGGCACCGAAGTAGGGCACCAGCAGAAACTCGGTCACCCGGCCTTCCTCGCTGACTTCCAGCGGCACGATGTAACCCGGCAGCCGCACTTGCTGGCCGTCCAGCGACTTGACCACCGGCGCGTGGGGCGCCAGTTGATGGGCGGCGGGCGCGGACTCGACTGACAGTGTATCCGCCAAGCTCGACAGATTGTGCATCGGCGTGGTGATCAGCTTCACCGGCGGCGCGTCGGGCGGGATCATCTCCTGCCACGTCAGCACGCGCAGGTCCTGCGCCCACAACGGCGTCGCGACGAGCATCATCAACAGCATCCAACCCATCCGCATCACAACGACCTCATAAACGAATCGACAACCCGTCTGCCAGCGACTGGCGATAGGCACGCCACGCGGGCACGGTCCCCATCAATACGGCAGCGCCGAGAATGCCTGCCAGCAGCGTCCACTCGTACGTGCTGGGCAGCGACAGCGGCAGATACAAACCGTAATTGGCCTGCACGTAACCCTGCGCGGAGGCGATGCCGATGTAAAGCAGCGCCAGCCCGCAAACCGAACCTCCCAGCGCCAGGGCGAAGGCTTCCAGCACCAGCAGACTGGCGATGTGCCAAGGCCGTGCCCCCACCGAGCGCAGAATCGCCATCTCCCGACGCCGCTCGTTGAGGCTGGTGAGAATCGCCGTCAGCATGCCGATCAGCCCGGTCAGTACGACAAACAGCGAAATCACGAACAGCGCTTTTTCAGCCGTACCCATGAGGCTCCACAGCTCCTGCAACGCCACCCCAGGGAGGATCGCCAGCATCGGCTCGCCCCGGAACCCGTTGATGTCGCGCTGCACCGCAAAGGTCGCGATCTTGCTGTTCAGCCCAAGCATGAAGGCGGTGATGGCGGTGGGCGTGAGGTCCATGTTGCGTGCCTGGTCGGCGCTGATACGCCCGGCGCCTTGGGCGGGCACGCCGTTGTGCCAGTCGATGTGAATCGCTTCCATACCGCCGAGGCTAATGTGCAACGTGCGGTCCACCGGCGTGCCGGTGCGTTTGAGAATGCCTACGACGGTGAACGGCTTGTCGTCATGCTTGACCAGACTCACCGTTGCGACGCCGTGGGCCAGCACCAGCTTGTCACCGAGCTTGTAATGCAGCGCGTCGGCCACTTCCGCGCCGAGCACCACTTCGAACGGGTCGGTGGCGAACGGCCGGCCGTCGGCCAGCTCCAGGTGTTGCTGACGACCGTACTGATAATGCTCGAAATACGATTCGTTGGTGCCCATCACGCGATAGCCGCGATGGCTGTCGCCGAGGGAAATCGGGATCGCCCACTTCACCTGTTTGCTGTTGGCGAAGTGTTCGAAGCTGTCCCAGCGAATGTTGTTGGTGGCGTTGCCGATGCGAAACACCGAATACAGCAGCAGGTTGACCGACCCCGAGCGCGCGCCGACGATCAGGTCCGTCCCGCTGATGGTGCTGGCGAAACTCGCGCGCGCTTCGGTGCGCACCCGTTCGACCGCCAGCAGCAGGCACACGGAGAGGGCGATGGCGAACGCGGTGAGGAAGGCAGTGAAGCGGCGGTTGGCGAGGCTGGCCAGCGCCAGACGAAGAAGATACATCTCAAACCTCTGCAGCGACGGCGGCGCGATTGAGTTCGGCCAGCGACAGGTTGCGATCGAACAGCGGCGCCAGGCTCTGATCGTGGCTGACGAACAACAGGCTGGCGCCGGCCTCGCGGCATTCGGCGAACAGCAACTGGATGAACGCTTCCCTGGCGTCGGCATCCAGCGCCGACGTGGGTTCGTCGGCGATGACCAGTTCCGGCTGGCCGATCAGGGCGCGAGCGGCAGCGACGCGCTGCTGCTGACCGATGGACAGCGAGTCGGCGCGGCGGCTGAGCATTTCAGGGTCTTTCAAGCCCAGGTGAGCGAGCAGGCTTTCAGCCGCTTTGTCGACGCTGCCGTGGCGTTGCGTTGCCCGCTGCGTGCGTAATCTGGAAAAGCGGCACGGCAGCTCGACGTTCTCGCGCACCGACAAAAACGGCAGCAGGTTGAACTGCTGAAAGATGTAGCCCGTGTGATCGACACGAAAGCGGTCCCGCGCCCCGGCCGAGAGCTGCGTCAGCTCCTGACCGAGCAGGCGAACGCTGCCCCGACTCGGGCGCTGCACACCGCCCAGCAGACCCAGCAGCGTGGTTTTACCGCTGCCGCTGGGGCCTTTGAGAAACAGGGTTTCGCCGGCATCGAGGCGAAACGCCGGAATGTCCAGCAGCTGCGGATGCCCCGGCCAGCTGAAGCCGAGTTCGGACAGTTCAATGAGCGCTTGAGTCATGACCACACGTGCGTCTGAAAAGTGATCGACCGGGAAGCCCGGCCGTTGAAGAAATGGTGCTGATTAAAATTTGACCACCGGATTGCTCGGACGCACTTCAGCGCCCATTTGGCGTTTCGGTGTCACCAGTTGCACCTGAATGGTCTGGGTGGCCGGGAAGCTTTTGAACAGTTGGGTCAGATCAAGCTTGTTGAGCACATTCGGCGCGCTGCAGGTGAATTGATAGTGGCCGTGAATTTCGCTGTGCTCGTGTTCAGCGGCGTCGCCATCGGCGTGGTCGTGATCGTCGTCATCCTTGTCGCCGAACAGCGTGCTTTCCACACGCTGTTTGGTGGCGGTGCACCCGGCGCCTTCCGGGAGACTGAACAGCGCGTGGGGCTTGAGCAGCGTTTCCTTCGCCAGGGCCAGGGTCATCTTGTCGGCGGCGGTGGTTGCCGGGTGCTCGAAGCCGACGATGTTCATGGCCGGGGTGTCGAGTTCCAGTTCCAGCGTGCGACCGTCCAGCGCCATATCCAGCCGCGCGACACCGTGCACATGCGCGCCGAGACTGCCGTGCTCATGATCGTGGTCATGTTCATCGGCCGCTTGAGCAGCGGCGAGGGGCATCAAGGCGAAGGGCAGGGCGAGCAGCAAACGACGCATGGGGGAAGCTCCGAGGGCAAGTCTGAAAGTTGTTATGTGATCTTATAACAATGTGTTGCGCCGTTTCTTAACTTTTTCAATCAGCTTTGTAGGAGCGTGGGCTGTCAGGGATCGCGTGCAGGTCGCCAATTCCTGTGGGACCATGCCGGTCCGCCTTATCAAAGGACACACCCCATGCTCCGAATCCGTGGAACCGTCGGCGATCTCCCGGTGGATCTGACTGTGGAAATGGACGACGCCGACTGGGCTCGGCTGGGCATTCAGCTAGGCGCGCAGGTGCAGGAAACGTCTGCGCCCGCTGATACCCCCGTCAAGCCGGCGGCCAGTCGCAACGATGCTGTCTGGGATATCGCTCAAGCACTGCTGCGCAAGGCAGGTCACTTGACCGGGCCGGATCTGCTCGGTCAGTTGGAAGGTCTGTCGGGCAGCACCGCTGCGGGCAAACGCCTGATGGTGCGGATGCGCCACAGCGCTAATGTGAAAGTGGAAAGCCAGGGCGACACGCCGGTGTATCACTGGATTGAGTGATACACACGGGCGTTTTGGACCCGTGTGGGACCGGCTTTAGCCGGGAAGGCGTCATCCGTCACACCACAAAATTGAGGGTGCTCATGCGGGCCTCTTCCCGGCTAAAGCCGGTCCCACAAGTAGACCGCGTACATTCCTTGGGACTGGCTCGGTCTATCAAAGGACCGGCTTCAGCCGGGAAGGCTAGTAAAGCGCTGCAAACAACCGACGACGATACGTAGTGACCAGCGGGTGATCATTCCCCAGCAGGTCAAACACCTGCAGCAGCGTCTTGTGCGGCTGGCCTTCGTTGTAGCTGCGGTTGCGGATGAACAGCTTCAGCAGTCCTTCCAGCGCGGCTTCGTATTGCTGGCGGGACAATTGCTGGATCGCCAACTGGTGCGCAGCTTCATCGTCCTGCGGGTTCTGCGCCAGGCGCGATTTCAACTCGGCGACATCAGGCAGCGCGGCGGCTTCAGCCAAAAACGTCAATTGCGCCTTTGCTCCGGCCAGCGCGGCCTTGTGCTCATCCCCTTTAACCGCATCCAGCACCGTGCGCGCTTCTGTCAGCTCGCCGCGTTCGGCCAGGCAGCGCGCATACAGAATCAGCGCGGCGGCGTTGGTGTTGTCCTCGGCGAGGATGGTCTGCAGGACCGCTTCGGCTTCGGCAAAATGGCTCTCGGCGAACATCGCCTGCGCGGTTTTCAGCGGGTCGGCGGCGGCTGGCGGCGGCATCTGCACATGGGGCTCAAGCAGCGCGCGGATTTGCGATTCAGGCTGGGCGCCGGAGAACCCATCGACCGGCTGGCCGTCCTTGAACAGCACCACGGTGGGCAGGCTGCGAATGCCGAAGCGCGCCACGATGTCCTGTTCAGCGTCGCAGTCGACCTTCGCCAGCAGCAATTCTCCCTGATAACTCTCGGCAATCTGCTGCAGCAGCGGCATCAGCACCTTGCACGGCGCACACCACTCGGCCCAGAAATCCACCAGCACGGGTTTGTGAAAGGAATTCTCGATGACCATCTGATCGAAAGTGGCGGTGGTCGCATCGAAGATATACGGCGTGTCCTGGCTCATCGCGGGTCTCGAAAAAAGGCTTGATGGCGCGAACTATAAAGGGCTGGGGGGATTGTCGGAAGCGGGGTTGATGCCTCTCGCTAAATTGCAGGCGCGAAGCAAGTCATGACCTGGTCGCATGATAAAGACTCACCCTGCGAAACTCCCACGGCTCGGCCAGATCCGGCAGCGTTAGCGCTTCCAGAATTCCCAACCGCGTATAAAGTGGGTGCTGAAAGTCCCGCACCCGGGAATCAGCCACCAGCACTTGTTTTCCACGACTGAGAAACTGATCCAGCAGCGGCAGGTTGGCGCGGTCGTACAGCACGTCCGCCACGAGGATCAGGTCGAAACGATCGTCTTCGGCGAAGAAGTCCCCCGAATATTCAAGTGTCACGCCATTCAATTCGGCGTTGGCCCGGCAGGCCTCGATCGCCAGCGGATCAAGATCACAGGCGACGGCTTCAAGCGCCCCGGCTTTCATCGCCGCAATACCTGCGACACCCGACCCCGCGCCGAAATCCAGCACCCGCTTGCCCGCGACCCAGTGCGGCTGCTCGGCGAGAAAGCGCGCCAGCGCCAGGCCACTGGCCCAGCAGAAACTCCAGTAAGGCGGGTCTTCAAGAATGCGCCGGGTTTCCTCGGGGCTGAACGCGCGATCCATATTGTTAGCGTCGATCAGCCACAACTTCAGGTCCGTCCCCGGCAGCGCTTCGGCGACCAGTTGCGCATCGCCCAGCAGCTCGCTCAGTGCGGCTTGCAGGTGGAGCGGGGCGGTCACGGCGCGGTAGCGAATTGCAGCTGACCCAGCGCCTGAGTGGTGGGTTGAGTGATCAGTACGGACGGCAGATGCAGAATCAACTGACCCGACTTGCTGGCGCGTCCACGCAGTTCCACGCGCGCTCCGACCGGGAAAGCTTCCGGATTGAAGCGCAACTGGAACGGCAGCGACTGGTTGTTGCCCATCAGTTTGGTGCTGGTCAGCAGCTTCTGCGGGCGGTTGCGATCGTCGATCACCAGCAGCGCCAGCTCGACTTCTGCGCCGGCTGGCACACCCAGCAGCTGGCCGCTCAATTCGCGCTGAAACGGCTGCAACGGACCTGGCCCTTCCGGCAGTGTGATGGCGTTAGGGGCAGGCTTGGCGGGCGCGGCAGATTTCGGCGCCTCGGCCGTGCTGCAGGCAGCGAGCAAGCCCACAAGGCTGATTACAGCAAGCGTACGTAGCGTCATGAACAGCTCCAGAAAAAACAGAAGGCGGGCGAGATAGGCGCGGGATGACGCAGTATCGCTGAGTGCAGCGGGTTTCACCGCACTAGATGCGCGTCTATATACCTCAAAGCCTCGCACTTGTCTTGCCAGCGAGATGCGCTACCATGGCCCTCCCTTTTTTTGTTGCCTGCCACCATGCACTGTCCCTTTTGCGGTGCCAACGACACCAAAGTCATTGACTCGCGCCTTGTTGCTGAAGGCGATCAGGTTCGCCGCCGCCGCGAATGTGTCGCCTGCGAAGAACGCTTCACGACATTCGAAACCGCTGAACTGGTTCTGCCCCGGCTGATCAAGCAGGACGGCAGTCGTCAGCCCTTCGACGAAGAGAAGCTGCGTGCCGGCATGCAGCGTGCGCTGGAAAAGCGCCCGGTCAGCGTCGAGCGGCTGGAAGCGGCCCTGGCCCATATCAAAAGCAAGCTGCGCGCGACGGGCGAGCGCGAAGTCAAATCGCTGATCGTCGGTGAGCTGGTGATGGGCGAACTGCAAAAACTCGACGAAGTGGCTTACATCCGCTTTGCTTCTGTTTATCGGCGGTTTCAGGACCTCAACGAATTCCGCGAAGAAATCGACCGGCTGGCCCGCGAGCCGGTTAAAGAGTGAGCATGACCTCCACAGAGCAAAGCGTGCTCGACGCAGCCTATATGGCGCGGGCGCTGGAACTGGCGCGCAAGGGCGTCTACTCGACGCACCCCAACCCGCGTGTCGGCTGCGTGATCGTGCGTGATGGCGCCATCGTCGGCGAAGGCTGGCACGTGCGCGCCGGTGAACCCCACGCCGAGGTGCATGCCCTGCGCCAGGCGGGCGACAAGGCCAAGGACGCGACCGCTTACGTCACCCTCGAGCCCTGCAGTCATCATGGCCGCACGCCGCCGTGCGCCGACGCGCTGGTCAACGCCGGTGTCGCGCGAGTGGTCGCCGCGATGCAAGACCCCAATCCCGACGTTGCCGGCCGTGGCCTGTTGCGCCTGATGAACGCTGGGATCGCGGTGCAGAGCGGCGTACTCGAAAGCGAAGCGCGGGCGCTGAACAAAGGTTTCCTCAAGCGTATGGAACACGGCCTGCCCTACGTGCGGGTCAAGCTGGCGATGAGCCTTGACGGACGCACGGCCATGGCCAGCGGTGAAAGCCAGTGGATCACCGGCCCCGAAGCGCGCTCCGCCGTGCAGCGCCTGCGTGCGCAGTCGAGTGTGGTGCTGACCGGCGCCGATACCGTGCTGGCCGACAACGCGCGGCTCACTGTCCGTCCTGACGAATTGGGCCTGAACGCCGAACTCACCGCCCTGGCCGCGACCCGACCGCCGTTGCGCGTGTTGGTCGACGGGCGTTTGCGGGTGCCCCTTGATGCGCCGTTCTTTAAAGCGGGCAATGCGCTGGTGGTGACCTGTGCGGCAGCCTCGGCCCGCGAGCGTTACCACGACGAAGGCCACGACATGCTGGCGCTGCCAAGTAGTGGCGGGCATGTCGACCTGCGCAAGTTGCTGGTTGAACTGGCGGCCCGGGGCGTCAATGACGTGCTGGTCGAAGCCGGTCCCAAACTGGCCGGCGCGTTTACCCGGCTAGGCCTGGTGGATGAATTCCAGATCTTCGTGGCGGGCAAATTCATGGGCTCGTCGGCGCGGCCGTTGCTGGACCTGCCGCTGGCGCAGATGAGCGAGGCGCTCGAACTCAAGATCGTCGAAATGCGAGCGGTCGGCAATGACTGGCGAGTCATTGCGATACCCGCGTCGCACCCCGGCGTATAATTCCGGCTTCCGCGCTCAGCGCTGGCCCTGTTTTCCAGGAGCACCCATGTTTACCGGCATCATCGAATCCATCGGCAGCATCCGCGCCATCACTCCGAAAGGCGGCGACGTCCGCGTTTACGTAGAGGCCGGCAAGCTCGACCTTTCCGACGTCAAGTTGGGCGACAGCATCGCGGTCAACGGCGTCTGCCTGACCGCCGTTGAACTGCCAGGCGACGGCTTCTGGGCTGACGTCAGCCGCGAGACCCTGAACGTCACCGCGTTCGTCGATCTGAAGACCGGCAGCCGCGTCAATCTGGAAAAAGCCCTGACCCCGACCACTCGCCTGGGCGGCCATCTGGTCAGCGGCCACGTCGACGGCGTCGGCGAAGTCTTGTCCCGCGAAGAAAACGCCCGTGCGATCCAGTTCCGCATGCGCGCCCCTCGCGAGCTGGCCAAGTACATCTCCCACAAAGGCTCAATCACCGTCGACGGCACCAGCCTGACCGTGAACGCGGTCAATGGCGCCGAGTTCGAGCTGACCATCGTTCCGCACACGCTGGCCGAAACCATCATGGGCGACTACCGCCCGGGCCGTAAGATCAACCTGGAAGTCGACCTGCTGGCGCGTTACCTCGAGCGTTTACTGCTCGGTGACAAAGCGGCTGATCCGACGCCGGCCCAGGGCGGCACCATCACTGAAAGCTTTCTGGCCGCCAACGGCTACCTCAAATCCTGAATTGAAGGGGGTGCCGCGTGGCGCTCAACAGCATCGAAGAACTGGTTGAAGACATTCGCCAAGGCAAGATGGTCATCCTCATGGATGACGAAGACCGCGAGAACGAAGGCGATCTGATCATGGCCTCCGAGTGCGTCAAGGCCGAGCACATCAACTTCATGGCGCGTTACGCCCGCGGCCTGATCTGCATGCCGATGACCCGCGAGCGCTGCGAAGCCCTGAAACTGCCGCTGATGGCGCCGCGCAATGGCTCGGGCTTCGGCACCAAGTTCACCGTGTCCATCGAAGCCGCCGAAGGCGTGACCACCGGGATTTCTGCCGCCGACCGCGCGCGCACCGTTCAGGCGGCTGCGGCCAAGGACGCGAAAGCCGAGGACATCGTCAGCCCAGGCCACATCTTCCCGCTCATGGCCCAGGCCGGCGGCACGCTGTCCCGCGCAGGCCATACGGAAGCGGCGTGCGATCTGGCGCGCATGGCCGGTTTCGAACCGACCGGCGTGATCTGCGAAGTCATGAACGACGACGGCACCATGTCCCGCCGCACTGAGCTGGAAGCTTTCGCGGCCGAGCACAACATCAAGATCGGCACCATCGCCGACCTGATCCATTACCGGATGATCCACGAACGTACCGTTCAGCGGATTGCCGAGCAGCCCCTCGACAGCGAACTGGGCCATTTCAATCTGGTGACCTATCGCGATTCCGTCGAGGGCGACGTGCACCTGGCGCTGACGCTGGGCAAGATCTGCGCGGAAGAAGCCACGCTGGTTCGCGTGCACAACATGGACCCGCTGCGCGATCTGTTGATGGTCAAACAGCCCGGCCGCTGGAGCCTGCGCGCGGCCATGGCCACGGTGGCAGCGGCTGGCAGCGGCGTTGTGTTGCTGCTCGGTCACCCGCTCGATGGCGACACGGTTCTGGCCCATGTGCGTGAAACCGCCGGCGGCACACCGATCAAGACCCCAACCACTTACAGCACTGTCGGTGCCGGTTCGCAGATCCTTCGTGACCTCGGCGTGCGCAAAATGCGCCTGATGAGTTCGCCAATGAAGTTCAATGCGATATCCGGTTTCGATCTGGAAGTTGTAGAATACGTGCCCTCCGAATAAAGACCGGCAGGTGACAGGTCCCGACAGCGCTTTGCCGTTGGTGGTTTTGTCCCTGCAGTCGCCCGATTCGTGGCCTAAAATCCCTGAAAGCGCGCCCGATGCGCGCTTTCATGCTCTTTAATACGAGAACACGAGACTCAGCCGAATGACCCTGAAGACCATCGAAGGTACCTTCATCGCCCCCCAAGGTCGCTATGCCCTGGTGGTTGGCCGCTTCAACAGCTTCGTCGTCGAAAGCCTCGTCAGCGGCGCCGTTGATGCCCTGGTTCGCCATGGCGTGAGCGAAAGCGACATCACCATCATCCGCGCACCGGGCGCGTTCGAAATCCCGCTGGTTGTGCAGAAGGTCGCTCAACGCAGCGAATTCGCCGCCATCATCGCGCTCGGCGCCGTCATCCGTGGCGGCACCCCGCACTTCGAATACGTCGCTGGCGAATGCACCAAGGGCCTGTCCCAGGTGTCCATGGAGTTCGGCGTGCCCGTCGCATTTGGCGTCCTGACAGTCGATTCCATCGAGCAGGCGATCGAGCGCTCCGGCACCAAGGCCGGCAACAAAGGCGCTGAAGCTGCCCTGTCCGCCATCGAGATGGTCAGCCTGTTGGCGCAGTTGGAGGCCAAGTGATTAACGACGAAAGCGATCAGTTCAACCCGCGTGATCCGCGTGCGGCCGATGCTGGCAAACCATCGAAAAGCGAGAAGCGCCGTGCGGCTCGCCAGATGGCCATGCAGGCCTTGTACCAGCGCCATATGGCTGGCCAGTCGCTGAACGAGATCGAAGCACAGTTTCGCGTCGACAACGATTTCACCTCCGTTGATGCGAGCTATTTCCACGACATCCTCCACGGTGTCCCGGCCAATCAGGACAAGATCGACGCGGCGCTGGCCCCTTGTCTGGACCTGACCATTGAAGAGCTGGACCCGGTTGAGCTGGCGGTATTGCGCCTGTCGACTTGGGAACTGCTGGAGCGCATCGACGTGCCGTACCGCGTGGTCATCAACGAAGGCATCGAGCTGGCGAAAGTCTACGGTTCGACCGATGGCCACAAGTTCGTCAACGGCGTGCTCGACAAGCTGGCTCCGCGTCTGCGCGAAGTCGAAGTGAAGGCGTACAAGCGCTGAGGCTTCTGGGTTTCTCCAGAACCTGAGCGTCTCCGCCATGGGCGAGTTCGAGCTGATCCGCAATTACTTTGCCGCTGCGCCCTGCGCGCAGCCCGGCGAGGGCGTTGCCTTGGGGATCGGCGACGACTGCGCCCTGTTGTCGGTGGCCGCTGGCGAACAACTCGCCATCTCCACCGACACGCTGGTCGCCGGGGTGCATTTCCCCGACGTCTGCGATCCTTTCCTGCTCGGCCAGCGCGCACTCGGCGTCTCGGCCAGCGACTTGGCCGCCATGGGCGCCAGCCCCCTCGCATTTACCCTTGCCCTGACCTTGCCGCAGGTTTCCGCCGAGTGGCTGGAAGCGTTCGCCCGCGGTTTGAACACCATGGCCCAGGGCTGTGGCCTGCGCCTGGTTGGCGGCGACACGACACGCGGGCCTCTGAGCCTGACCCTTACTGTCTTCGGCACCGTCCCGACCGGAAAGGCCTTGACCCGCAGCGGCGCACGGCCTGGCGATTTGCTGTGCGTAGGCGGTCCCCTGGGCGACGCGGCCGGGGCGCTGCCGTTGGTGTTGAACCAGCGCACCACCGAGGCGTCTACCACTCAGGCCTTGCTGACGCGCTACTGGTCGCCACAGCCGCAGTTCGAGTTGGGTATCGCGTTGCGCGGCAAGGCCAGCGCGGCGCTGGACATCTCGGACGGCCTGCTCGCCGATTGCGGACACATCGCCACGTCATCGGGCGTACGCTTGCTCGTTGAGCGCGACCAAGTGCCGATGTCTGACGCGCTGCTGAGGTTTTTCGGGCCTGATGCGGCGTTGAATGCCGCGCTCAGTGGGGGCGATGACTACAGACTGGCCTTCACGCTGCCGCCATCATGGCTGGCTGAGTTGCAGGCCGCCGGCTTGCCTGTTTTCGTTCTGGGCCGAGTCGTCGAAGGTCACGGTGTGGCGCTGATTGACGCACTTGGGCAGGACGTCACCCCGTCGACTCGGGGCTATCAACACTTTCAGGAGACACGGTGACAGATCATCCTAATCAGGTCCCGGCGGAAAACGTTCCTCCGTCGGTATGGACCAACCCGTGGCATTTCCTGGCCTTCGGTTTCGGCTCCGGCACATTGCCCAAAGCGCCCGGCACCTGGGGCTCAATGGTTGCTGTGCCCTTTATCCCGTTGTGGCAAATGCTGCCCGACTGGGGCTATTGGCTGGTGCTCGGCCTGACGATACTGTTCGGCTTCTGGCTGTGCGGAAAAGTGGCGGACGACCTGCGCGTTCACGACCATGAAGGCATCGTCTGGGACGAAATGGTCGGGATGTGGATTACCTTGTGGCTGGTGCCCGAAGGTTGGCCTTGGCTGCTGGTCGGTTTTCTGGTGTTCCGCTTTTTCGACATTCTCAAGCCCTGGCCCATTCACTGGATCGACAAGCACGTACACGGCGGCGTCGGCATCATGCTTGATGATGTCCTGGCCGGTGTCTTCGCGTGGCTGGCGATGCAGGGGCTGGTCTGGCTATGGGCCGTGATGTAGGGGCTGCGCTCATGAGGCGTTCAGGTGTGGGATGGCTGCTCGCTGTTTGGTTGCTGATGACAAGTGTCTGGGCGACTGCCGATGCGGCAACGCCCGCACTGATGCCCGACGAGCCCTCCGACATCCTGCTGGTGAGCGAGCACTGGATTGGCTACACCGAAACCGATGGCACCGGTCTAGGTTGGGATCTGATGCGTGAGATCTTCGAACCGGCCGGCGTCAAGGTGGAGCAGCGCATCGAGCCTTATACCCGCGCGGTGGGGCTGGTGCAGCGCGGGGAGGCCGATGCCTGGATCGCCGCCTACCAGGATGAGGTCGAGGGCACGCTGTATTCCACGTGGCACTACGACACTGACGAAATCTACACGCTGGGTCTGGCCTCCAAGCCGCTGCCTTCGCTGCAAACGTTGGGCAAATATCGTCTGGCCTGGGTCCGTGGCTACGAGTATCAGCACTACCTGCCCAACGTGACGCACTTCAACGAGGTCGCGAGGCGCGATCACATTCTGTCGATGCTCGAATACGGGCGTGCGGATCTGTATATCGACGCCAAACCGGAAATGGACTTCGTGCTTGCCCAAAGCAACGATCCCCAGCGTTATCGGCTGACCTATCTCACCTCCATTCCTTTGTATCTCAGCTTCGCGGACAACCCACGAGGGCGCGCGCTGCGCGATCTATTTGATGCGCGCATGAGCAAACTGGTGCCCAGCGGCAGGCTTCGGCCAATCTTTTCGCGCTGGAAGCATCCGTATCCGTTCGATGCAGACGATGCAGACGATGCTCAGCCTCGCGCTGGCGTCAGCCACTGATCAAACGTGTTGATCTGATTGGCCAACAATTCAGCCTAAGCGTCTCTCGGAACCTGCTGTTACAATGTTGCGAATTTCCAGCCCTCATACTGATCAGGAGCACCCGGTGCCCGTCGTATTTGTCGCGGCTTCCAAGCTGCCTACCCCCTTTGCCACTTTCAAGATGAACGGCTTTCTCGAGCAGGAAAACGGTCGCGAGCACGTCGTACTGACCCTCGGTGATGTGTCGGATGGCGCCCCGGTGCTCGGTCGTGTGCATTCCGAATGCCTGACCGGTGATGCGCTGTTCAGTCAGCGCTGTGATTGTGGTTCCCAACTTGAAGCGGCGTTGCGCGCCATCGCCGCTGAAGGCCGTGGCGTGCTGTTGTACCTGCGCCAGGAAGGTCGCGGCATCGGGCTGATGAACAAGATCCGCGCGTATGAATTGCAGGACGGCGGTGCCGACACCGTTGAAGCCAACGAGCGTCTGGGCTTTGCCGCTGACCAGCGTGATTACGCCATTTGCCTGCCGATGCTGGAACATCTGGGCATCAAGTCTCTGCGTTTGATGACGAATAATCCGCGCAAGGTCAAAGCGCTCACTGACATGGGCATCACCGTCGCCGAGCGCGTGCCGCTGCACACCGGCCACAATCCGCACAACAAGCTCTATCTGGCGACCAAGGCCGGCAAGCTGGGTCACATGATGGGCAACGAGCATCAGAGCGAAGTCGATCCGGCGTGACACTCGGCAGTCTCTGCTATCGCCCGATGCGGCCTGGAGACGCTTGATGCGCCCACTGATTGGCTGCCTGGTGTTGCTGATCGCCTTTCAGGCCAGCGCTGCCCAGCGGGTGGTCAGCCTCGCACCCTCTCTTACCGAGATCGTTATCGAACTGGATGCCGCCGATCTGTTGGTCGGCGTGCTGGACGGCGGCCCGCGCCCACAAAAAGTACTGGGCCTGCCTTCGGTGGGTCGATACGGCCAGCTCGACATCGAGGGTTTGCTCAGTTTGCAGCCTGATCTTCTGCTGCTGTGGCCCGGCAGCGTTAGCGCGGCCCAGCGCGATCAACTCAAGCGCCTGAGCATCCCCACCTACACCGCCGAGCCTCACACGCTGAACGAGCTGGCTGATCAGATCGAGCAAATGGGCGAGCGCCTTGGCCGCGCTGACCGTGGACGACAGGCAGCGAACGATTTCCGTCAGCGATTGGCCGCATTGCGTGAACGCTATCGGCGTGATGTGCCGCTGAAGGTGTTCTACCAAGTGTGGGATCAGCCGCTTTACACCGTAGGCGGCGGGCAGATCATCAGTGATGCCCTGACCGTGTGCGGCGCTCGTAATGTCTTCGATGACCTGACCCTGCCGGCGCCGCAGGTGAGTATCGAATCAGTGCTGCAGCGTGACCCGGATGTGATTCTGGCCAGCGACGCTGCGTTGTTGCCGGCATGGAAAACCTGGTCGCAGTTAATGGCCGTGAAAGCCGGTCGCCTGTTTGCCGTGCCCGATAAAGGCTTAGAACGGGCAAGCGGACAGATGGTGGGCGCGGTGGCGAAGCTGTGCCGCGTGGTGGCGCCAGATCGCTAGATCAGGCAGCTGCAAATCTACAGCTCCGGCGTCCAGGTCACGCCAAACATCCACGTCCGGCGCTCTTCGCGATAGCCGTAATTGCTGCCATCGAAGCTGTACAGCGTGCGGCTGTAGCGTTTGTCCAGGGCATTATCCAGCTTGAACTCCAGCTTCACTTCGTCGCTGGCTTTCCAGCTGCTGCGCAACCCGAACAACGAATAGCCGCCGATATGCTGGGTGTTGGCCTCGTCGTTGTAGCTGTCGCTGACGGCCTGCCAACTGGCGCCGACAGCGAGGCGATCAAACTGACGGTCGAGATCGAGGTTCAGGGTGCGGCGAGCACGACGGTTGAGCGTATGGCCGGTGTCTCGGTCACGTGGGTCGATGACCGACGCGCCGAGCTTGCCGGTCCAGCCGAACAACTGCTGCTCAAGGGATGCTTCGAAACCGTTGATCCGTGCCGAGCCGATATTTTCAGGACGGAAGTCGCTGTCGAGAGCAATCGCGTCCTGCAGATCCGTGCGATAGAGCGAGGCCTCAAGGCGAGAGGTTTCGCTCAGGCGACTGCGCCATTGCAGCTCGTAGGTTTTCGAATGCTCGGGTTTGAGATTCGGGTTGCTGAAGTCCGGGTAATACAGGTCATTGAATGTCGGCGCGCGGAAGCCCTCGCTGTAGGACAGCAGCACATCGTTGGCGTCATTGAGCGGCACGGTGAGCGTGCCGCTCCAGGTGTTCTGACTGCCGAACTGCTCATTCTGGTCGTGGCGCAGGCCCAGCTCGGTCGAAAAGTGCTCACCTTTGAAACGATGCTGAATGAACGCCGCGCGGTTCCAGCGGCTGTCCTCGTCGAACGCCGTGCTGCTGTTGACGCGATCTTCGTACCAGTCGCCGCCCAGCATTAGGCTGTTGCGCCCGTCCAGGGCCAGATCGTTCTGCCAATTGACCGAGTCGCGGTAGGTGTTGAACACGTAGTGATCGTCGCTCAACTTATCCAGCGTCTTCTCGCGGTTTTCGCTATGGCCGAGCTCCAGGCGGGTTTTCCAGGTCCGGTTGATGCGGGCATCGACGTAGGTGCCGAGGCTGCTCAGGTCAAACTTGCTGTACTGCTGCTGCCCTACGGTATCGAACGTGACCGGGTCGAACAGGCCGAACGGATTGTCGAACTCGGTCTTGCCCCGGTTATCCAGCGCGTTGAAGCCGACTTCCACATCGTCGCTGAGCCAGTGGCTGAGGTTCAAGCTCAGGGATTTATTGCGGTAGGCGTCGTGGTCGCCATCGCTGGCGAAGGACGGGCCGGTGCGGTCGATGCCTGCCGTTTGATCCAGGCTGGTGCTGAGGTTGAAGTGCGTCTGCTGATCGCCGCCCGACAGGCCGAGGCTCTGCTGCTGCGTACCTCGATTGCCGAAACCCGTATGCAGGCGTGCCTGAAGGCCTTGTTCGGCGCCCCGTCGGGTGAAGATCTGGATCACGCCGCCAATGGCGTCAGCGCCGTAAATGACCGAACGTGAACCGCGCAGCACCTCCACGCGCTCGATCTGCTCGACGTCGAGGTATTGCAGGTTACTGTCCGCCGACGTGGCATTGGCAATACGCTGGCCATCGACCAACACCAGACTCTGCGCAGCCTTGGTCCCGCGAATGAAAATTCCCGGCAGACTCCCGCGACCGCCGCTGGGCGCGACTTGCACGCCGGGCACGCGACTCAGCAGGTCGGTGACGCTACTCGGTTGCAGCCGCTCGATGTCGGCGCGGGTGAACACAGTGTTAGCCGCGCTACTGGCGTCACGTTGCTCAACCTGGCGATCGGCGCTGATCAGCACGTTGTCCAGCTTCAAGGCGCTTTCGCGATCAGGCTGATCGGCAAAGGCCTGCGTGGCGGGGATGAGGGACAAGGCAAGGGCGACACGGGAAAGGGTCATTTTTTGTACAACCAGGCTGTCTGACACACATGCCCCCAGTGGGAGCGAGCTTGCTCGCGAATGCTGGGTTACAGGCGATGAAGATACGTTGAACGGGCAGACGTCTTCGTGAGCAAGCTCACTCCCACAGGATTCGCGTTTGTCAGGCGATTGCGGTGTACAACCGCAACAGGACAGTCTCATGTCTCCCATCAACCGGACAATGCCAGAGATGGGCTTGCTGACAAATTAACTGTGGGAGCGAGCTTGCTCGCGAATGCTGAGGGTCAGGCGATGAAGATGTATTGAAGGCACGAATGTCTTCGCGAGCAAGCTCATTCACACAAGTTCGCGGAGTGGGCCAGTGATTCGGCGCCACTCCGGTCGAACCTGCAAGTGGTTACATCTTCAGCAGGCGCTGGTTGATCGACGCTTCGATCCCGGCGGCATCCAGCCCGCACTCTGCCAGCATCTGCGCCGGTTTTGCGTGCTCGACGTACACATCCGGCAGGCCCAGGTGCAGCACTGACTTGAGAATGTTCTCCCGCGCCAGGAACTCGCTGACCGCCGCGCCTGCGCCGCCCATGATGGCGTTTTCTTCGATCGTCACGAGCAAGTCGTGGCTGCTGGCCATTTCGCGCACCAGTGCCTCATCCAGCGGTTTGACGAAGCGCATGTCGACCACGGTCGCGTCGAGCTTCTCCGCCACGATCAGCGCTTCGGTCAACTGCACGCCGAACACCAGCATCGCGACGTTGCTGCCTTGACGACGAACCACGCCCTTGCCGATTTCCAGCGGTTCGAGACTGCTCTCGATCACCGCATCGGGGCCGTTGCCGCGTGGGTAACGCACGGCGGCGGGGCCTTTGAACAGGTGACCGGTGGTCAGCATCTTGCGCAGCTCGTTTTCATCGCTCGGCGTCATGATCAGCATGCCGGGAATGCAACGCAGGTACGACAGATCGAAACTGCCGGCGTGGGTCGGGCCGTCCTCGCCCACCAGACCCGCGCGGTCGATGGCGAACAGCACGTCCAGATTCTGCACAGCGACGTCATGAATCAGCTGGTCGTAACCGCGTTGCAGGAACGTCGAATAGATCGCCACGACTGGCTTGGCGCCTTCGCAGGCCATGCCCGCTGCCAGCGTCACCGCGTGCTGCTCGGCGATGGCAACGTCGAAATAGCGCTCCGGGAAACGTTCGCTGAACGCCACCAGATCCGAGCCTTCTTTCATGGCGGGCGTGATGCCGACCAGACGCTCGTCCGCTTCAGCCATGTCGCACAGCCACTGGCCAAATACGCCGGAATACTTCGGCCCGTCGGCTTTTTTGGGCACGACAGGCGCGTTCAGCGGGTCGAGTTTTGTGATCGCGTGATAGCCGATCGGATCAACCTCGGCCGGGGCGAAGCCTTTGCCTTTCTTGGTGACCACATGCAGGAACTGCGGACCCTTGAGGTCACGCATATTGCGCAGGGTGGCGATCAGGATAGGCAGGTCATGGCCGTCGATCGGGCCGATGTAGTTCCAGCCAAGTTCTTCGAACAGCGTGCCGGGCACCAGCATGCCTTTGGCGTATTCCTCGGTACGACGGGCGATTTCCCACGCGCCGGGCAGACGCGACAGCACTTTCTTGCTGCCTTCGCGCATGCTCGCGTACGTGCGGCTTGAGAGGATTTTCGCCAGATAATTCGACAGCCCGCCAACGTTGCGCGAGATCGACATGTCGTTGTCGTTGAGAATCACCAGCATGTCGGCGTTCACTTCGGGCGCGTGGTTCAGCGCCTCGAAGGCCATGCCGGCGGTCAGTGCGCCGTCGCCGATCACGGCAATGGATTTACGCTCACTGCCTTGCAGCCGGGAGGCGATCGCCATGCCCAGCGCGGCGCTGATGGAGGTGCTGGAGTGACCGACGCCGAAGGTGTCGTATTCGCTCTCGCTGCGACGCGGAAATGCCGCCACACCGCCTTTCTGGCGCAAGGTTGACATCTGCTCGCGACGACCCGTGAGGATCTTGTGCGGGTACGCCTGATGACCGACGTCCCAGACCAGCCGGTCGTCGGGCGTATCGAAGACGTAGTGCAAGGCCACGGTCAGTTCGATGACGCCGAGGCCGGCGCCGAAGTGGCCGCCGGTCTGGCCAACGGTGTAGAGCAGCTCCAGGCGCAGTTCGTCCGCCAGGGCTTCAAGCTCTGCTTCACCTAAGCGGCGCAGGCCGTCCGGCGTCACTGCCTTGTCGAGCAGGGGCGTGGACGGGCGCTCGCGGGGAATCTCTTTGAACGTCGTGGGCATCAGGCGAATCGTTATAAGTAAAAGAGGCGGCAGTTTACCTGATGCATTGCCGGCTGCGCACGATGTGCAGCAATGCGATGTTCAGGGGTAACGTTTACCGGCGAAATCGGGCAGCGGCAGCAAGGGCTGCCTGCACCCGATAAATGCTATGACCTGCGCTTAGTTGCGGCGTTCGACGATATAACGTGCCAGGGCCCGCAAGGGTTCGGCGGCCGCGTCGAACGGTCGCAGCGCCACGAGGGCCTGGTCGCGCAACTCAAGTGCGTAATGTTTGGCTTCTTCCAGGCCGAGCAGCGCGGGGTAGGTCGGCTTGTCACGAGCGATGTCAGCACCCTGACGTTTCCCCAGCGTGGCGGTATCGCTCTCGACATCGAGAATGTCGTCCTGCACCTGAAAGGCCAGGCCGATGGCGCGGGCGTAAATCTGCAGCGAATCAAGCTGGACCTGGGTTGCGTTGCCGCTGGCCAGAGCGCCGAGCCTGACGCTGGCTTCGATCAGTGCGCCGGTCTTGTGCCGGTGCATGAATTCAAGCGCCTTCTGGTCGAGCTTGAGTCCGACCGAGCCGAGATCAATAGCCTGCCCGCCGACCATGCCGGCAGGGCCGGATGCACGGGCGAGGGTGGCGACCATTTTCAGCCGGGTGTCGGCGTTTTGCGGGGTCAGTGCGTTGTCGCTCAGCACGCTGAACGCCAGGGTCTGCAGGCCGTCGCCAGCGAGGATCGCGCAGGCCTCGTCAAAGGCTTTGTGGGTGGTGGGCAGGCCACGACGCAAATCGTCGTCGTCCATGGCCGGCAGGTCGTCGTGAACCAGCGAATACGCGTGGATCAGTTCGACCGCGCAGGCTGCGCCGTTGGCGTGCTCGGCGTTGCCGCCCAAGGCTTCGCAGGCGGCGTAAACCAGCAGCGGGCGCACGCGCTTGCCGCCATTGGTGACGCTGTAGCGCATGGCGGCGTAAAGGCGGGTCAATTCAGGGGCGGGCGCATCGAACAGAGTCTCCAGCGCCGCGTTGACGCGAGCCTGGCTGAGTGCCTGATACGCCGCGATCATTCCGGCTGTTCCGCGTCGAACGGCTCTTCGGCGAGCTCGCCGTCGCGCTCCAGCAAGACCTGCACTTTCTGCTCGGCCTGGGCCAGCGCGCTCTGGCACTCGCGGGTCAAGCGGATGCCTTGTTCGAAGGCGGTCAGTGAGTCTTCCAGCGACAGCTCACCGTTCTCCAGACGCTCGACGAGCGTTTGCAAATCCGTGAGGGACTGTTCGAAATCCAGTGCAGCTTTCTTGCGGGCCATGGCGGCTATCCCGGTAGACGTTAAACCGGCGCGACACTAGCAGAGCGCAGGCATCGGGGCAAATGAGAAGGGGGGCGCCGGTGACGGCTTGCCGTGCATCACTCCCACAGGAATTGCATCTGCCTCGCGGATGTTGGCTGCAGATGATGGACATGTGGGCGTCGAGCTTGCTCGCGAAGGGGGCCGAACATCCGCTAAATCTTCAGCGGCTGTAATACCGTCTTCGCGAGCAAGCTCACTCCTACTGCGCTTTCGCGCGACTGACTATGCCTGCACGATCAACGAGTCGGCGCAGGCGCGGCGTCGATCTTCACCCGCAGCAGGCTGTAGGGCTTTTCGCGCAGATCCTTGCCGTCGTGGAAACCGGCCTGGCGCTGCAACTGGTTGGCGATGAAATACAGGTAGCCATCCGGCCCGACCGACAGGGTGTCCGGCCACAGCACGCGAGGGTCGTGAACGATGGTCTGCCAGCTGCCGTCGGCCAGGCGTTTGCGGATGCCGTTGTGCTCGTAGTCGCCGGCGTAGACCGCGCCATTCGCGTCTGATTCCAGACCGTCCGAGGCACCTTTTTCGCCGAGGTCTTTAACCGCAGCGTTCAGTTGCGCCTCGCTCACGCTGGCATCGCGCAGCATCTCGGTGGGTACGGCAAACAGGTGGCGGCTGGAAAGTGCGCTGAAGTACAGCGTCTTGCCGTCAGCGGACAGGGCGATGCCATCAGACGCAACGGCCATGGTTTTCGGCTTGCCGTCCTGGCCTTTGGTGACCAGGGCGGCCTGGCCTTCGACCACTGGCTTGAAGTCAGGGTCGGCCGAAGTGGATTTAGCGCCGCTCAAGCGACGGGTCGCCTTGCCGCTGGCGATGTCCATGACGATGATGGCGCCGGGCCCGGAGACCGACGAATCTGTCACGTAAACCGTGCCTTCCTTGCCAGCGCGGAAATCAAAGCGCATGTCGTTGACGTAGGTGCTCGGCAGGATGACGTTGGCCGGGAAGACCAGCGTCTTGACCACTTTGTTACTGGCCAGATCAACCGCCATCAGCTTGGCGCCGCCGGCTTTTGGTGCGGCGAAATTCGGCGCAGCGGTGTCCAGCAGCCAGACGCGGCCCTGACCGTCGGCGACCACGCTCTGCACGCTGATCAGCCCTTTGGCCGGGTCTTTGGGGTCTTCTTTGTTGATGGCTGCACCGGGATAGGCGACAACCTTGCCGTCGCGGATTTCACCCACGGTGAACGGCACGTCGTCGCCCCAGTGCGGGAAGTTGACGAAGATGCGCCCGGTTTCCGTCACGGTCACGCCGGTGGGCATGGCGTCATGGAAGGCGAACACCTGCTCAAGCTGACCGATGGTCTTCTCCGCCGGCGCATTGGCGGGCAGGGCGGTGGCGGGGGTTGCGGTCGTGGCGGCGATGCCGGTCTGGCTGATCAAAGAGACTGACAGGGCCAGCGCCGACAACATCACGTTCTGCTTCATGGACACAAACGGCTCCCGGCCTGCCGCGGCAGGCCATTCAAATAATGGAAACAGGTTCAGAAACCTTCGAGGACGATCTTGCCCTTGGCCTTGCCGCTTTCGATGACGGCGTGGGCGCGACGCAGGTTCTCGGCATTGATCGCGCCGAAATGCTCACCAAGGGTGGTCTTCAGCACACCTTGGTCGATCAGGTCGGCGACGCGATTGAGCAGTTCATGCTGGGCAATCATGTCCGGGGTTTCGTAGAGCGAGCGGGTGAACATCAGTTCCCAGTGCAGCGACAGGGCCTTGCGTTTCATCGGCACGACGTCGAGGGATTTCGGGTCATCGATCAGCGCCAGCTGGCCTTGTGGTTTCAAGGCTTCAATGAGCTGCGTGAAGTACGAATCGGTGTGGGTCAGGCTGGCGACATGACTCACCTGGCCGACGCCGATCCAGTTCAGTTGCTCGACCAGCGGCTGGCTGTGATCGATGACGTGGTGGGCGCCCAGGCTTTCGACCCATTCGCGGGTTTCCGGACGCGACGCTGTCCCGATCACGGTCAGTTTGGTCAGTTGGCGGGCCAGTTGCACCAGAATCGACCCGACGCCGCCACCGGCACCGATGATCAACAGGCTGTCACCTTCGCCGCCGCCTTCTTCAACGCCCAGACGGTCAAACAGCAACTCCCACGCGGTGATCGAGGTCAGCGGCAGCGCGGCGGCGTGGGCGTTGTCGAGGCTCTTGGGTTTGTGCCCGACGATGCGCTCGTCGACGAGGTGGAATTCGCTGTAGCTGCCAGGACGGGCGATGGAGCCGGCGTAGAACACTTCGTCCCCGGCTTTGAACAGGGTGACGTCGCTGCCCGTTTCACGCACAACCCCGACGGCGTCCCAGCCGACCACTTTGGGTTCGGTGGCGGCAGAGCCGGCGCGGATTTTGGTGTCGACCGGGTTGACCGAAATCGCTTTGACTTCGACCAGCAAATCGCGAGGGCCGGGCGTCGGCTTGGGCAGGTCCATGTCGAGCAGCGAATTGGGGTCTTCGATGGGCAGACCGTGCTGGGTGAAGGCGATGGCTTTCATGGCGATCTCTCTAATCAATGAACACAAGGTGGCTTAAACGTTGGACCCATCTTGTTCTTGTTCGTCATGCTGAAAAACCAGCAGAATCCGGCAACACTTTCACGGCTGGAGTGAAGATGATCCGTATCGACGACCTGACCCTCTTCGTCCGCACCGCTGCGCTGGGCAGCTTCTCCAATGCTGCGCGGGAGGTGGATCTGTTGCCGGGGCAAGTTGCGGCAGCCATCAAGCGCCTCGAACGGGAGCTGGATATTCGGCTGTTTGCCCGTTCGACGCGCAGCCTGCGCCTCACCGCCGAAGGCGAGCAGTACCTGCCGACCGCCCAGACGGTGCTCGATGCCTTACGGGATGGCCGGGAAAAGCTGCGGCGGGAAAGTGCCGAGCTGCAGGGCACTTTGCAAGTGGCCGCGCCTTCGGATCTGGGGCGAAACATGCTGCTGCCCTGGCTGACGGATTTCCGCAGTCAACACCCGGCGCTGAATCTGCGCCTGTTTATCTCCGATCAAGTGGCCGATTTGTTTCGTGATCCGGTGGACGTCGCCATTCGCTACGGCGTGATCGAAGACGCCAACTACATCGCGTTGGCCCTGGCGCCGTGGAATCGCCGGGTGTTGGTGGCATCGCCGGAGTATCTGGCGCGCAAGGGCCGGCCCATGGTCTCGGACGACTTGCTGCGGCACGAATGTTTGCTGTTCACCCTGGCGGGGCGGGTGTACGACAAGTGGCGGCTAGGTGGTCGGGTGTTTTCGGTATCGGGCCCGTTGCTCACCGATGACGCGGATCTGGTGAGGCGTTGGGCGGTGGCGGGGCAGGGTGTGGCGTACAAATCGTGGCTGGATGTCTGCGAGGACGTGCACGCCGGGCGGCTGGAACTGTTGCTGCCGGATTACCCGGGCGAGCCGACTCCACTCAACCTGATCTGCCCGCACCGCAAACAGTTTTCCCCGGCGGTGCAGCAGTTGCATTCACTGTTGAAAAACCGCTTCGCCGGAATGGAGAAGGGGTTGCCGGCGTTGTTGTGAGGATGAGTTGTGATCGTTCCCACGCTCCGCGTGGTAATGCCGTTCCTGACGCTTCGCGTCACCTGACAGCGGACGCGGAGCGTCCAGAAATGCGTTCCCACGCAGAGCGTGGGAACGATCAGGGCAAGTCACCTGGCACAGTTGGAGTGGCGTCGTGCTCCAGACCTTCCACTCAGTGGGAATGCCGCGGCTCGCCACTCCGTGCAATCACCCGCAAATGCAAGGTCGCCGGTTCCAGGCATCCGCCGGTGGACAATTGCCCCACCAACTGCCGATACAGCTCCTGCCACGGGGTTTGCGAGGCCGGCATCTTCGGCTCGAACAGCGCGCGGCGTGCAGCCATTTCCTCGTCGCTGACCAGCACGTTGACGCTGCGGTTGTTCAGATCCACGCGTAGCCGGTCGTTGGTTTTCAGCAGGGCCAGGCCGCCGCCCACCGCCGCTTCCGGCGACATATTGAGGATCGAAGGGCTGGCCGACGTGCCGCTTTGCCGGCCATCGCCCAGGCAGGGCAACGAGTCGATGCCCTGTTTGATCAGCGCAGACGGCGGCGCCATGTTCACCACTTCGGCGCTGCCGGGATAACCGACCGTGCCGGCGCCACGGATCACCAGAATGCAGCGCTCGTCGATTTCCAGCGAAGGGTCGTTGATCCGCGCGTGATAATCCTCCGGGCCCTCGAACACAATGGCGCGCGCCTCGAAGCTGTTCTCCGCGCCCGGCTCGGACAGATAGGTCTTGCGGAACGCTTCGCCGACCACCGACATCTTCATGATCGCGCTGTCGAAAAAATTGCCGCTCAACACGATGAAACCGGCGCGGTGCTTGAGCGGGTCTTCATACGGACGGATCACGTCGGCGTCGTGGGCGACGGCGTTACGCACGATGTCACCGATGGTCTTGCCGGAAACCGTGCCGCAGTCTTCGTGCAGCTTGCCGGCCTTCTGCAACTCGTGCATCACCGCTGGCACGCCGCCTGCGCGGTGAAAGCCTTCGCCCAGGTACTTCCCGGCGGGCATGCAGTTGACCAGCAACGGCACGTCTTCGCCGATGCGCTGCCAGTCGTCGAGGCTTAACTCGACGCCCATGTGCCGGGCGATGGCGATCAGGTGCGGCGGGCAGTTGCTCGAAGCCCCCAGGGCCGAGGCCACCGCGATTGCGTTTTCAAAGGCTTCGCGGGTCATGATTTGCGAAGGACGCACGTCTTCACGAACCAGATCGCAGATGCGCTTGCCGGTCATGTAGGCCATCTGCCCGCGCTCGCGGTACGCCGCCGGAATACTCGCGCAGCCGGGCAGCGACATGCCCAGTGCCTCAGCCAGCGCGTTCATCGAAAGCGCGGTGCCCATGGTGTTGCAGTGGCCCACCGACGGTGACGCCGCCGTGGTCATTTCCATGAAGCCTTCGTAGTTGATCTCGCCGGCCGAGAGCAGATTGCGCGCATGCCACAGCACCGTGCCGGAGCCGATCAATTCGCCCTTGTGACGACCGTCGAGCATCGGCCCGCCGGACAACACGATGGCCGGCAGGTCAGTGGTCGCCGCCGCCATCAGGCAAGCTGGCGTGGTTTTGTCGCAGCCGGTTGTCAGGACAACGCCGTCCAGCGGGTAGCCGTGAAGAATTTCCACCAACCCGAGGTACGCCAGGTTTCGGTCCAGGGCCGCGGTCGGTCGGCGGGTTTGCTCGGCCATCGGGTGCACCGGAAACTCCATCGGAATACCGCCCGCATCGCGAATGCCGGCTCTGACCCGCTGGGCGAGCTCCAGGTGATGGCGGTTGCAGGGCGCCAGATCAGAACCCGTCTGAGCGATGCCAATGATCGGTCGGCCCGATTGCAGCTCCTCGCGGGTCAGGCCATAGTTCATGTAGCGCTCGACGTACAGCGCCGTCATGTCAGCGTGTTCCGGATCATCGAACCATTGCTGGCTGCGAAGGGGGCGTTTCGGCGTGTCGGACATGGTTCGGGTCTCTCTTGGAATTAGGTGTGCTGCGTAAGGTGTTCAGCGTTACAACAAACCGCGCACGGCGAGGTTGCGCAGCAGTGCGCCGACGCCAAACGTCCACGGCGACGCGTCACTGCTGTGGGTCACCTCGTTGTGCAGGCCGCCGAACAGGCTGCTGCTGATACTGACCTGATCGCCCAACTTGTGGGTAAAACCTCCGCCGGCATGGTCGCGGTCGGCGGTCGGGGCGAAGAGGGTGCCGAGAAACAGCAGGAAACCATCCGGGTATTGGTGGTTGGCATTGAGCGCCTGGCCAGCGATGTCGGCCGGATCGCGGCTGATCTGCGACATGGAGCTTGAGCCTTTCATGACATAACCGTCGTTGCCTTTCACCTGCAGATCGACCACGCAGTTGCGCACGTCATCCAGGGAAAAGGTTTCGTCGAACAGCCGAATGAACGGGCCGATCGAGCACGAGGCGTTGTTGTCCTTGGCCTTGCTCAACAGCAGCGCGCTGCGCCCTTCGAAGTCCCGCAGGTTGACGTCGTTGCCCAGTGTCGCGCCGTGGATCTGCCCGCGGCTGTTCACCGCCAGCACCACTTCCGGCTCGGGGTTGTTCCACTCTGATTTCGGATGAATGCCCACTTGGCTGCCGCTGCCCACCGCTGCCAGCACCGGCGCTTTGGTGAAAATCTCGGCGTCCGGCCCGATGCCGACCTCAAGGTATTGCGACCACATGCCTTGCTCGATCAGCAGCGCCTTGAGTGTGCTGGCTTGTTCGGAGCCCGGTTTGATGTTGCGCAGATTGTCGCCGATCGCGTTCTGCACGATGGCGCGCACGCTTTCCGCCTTGGCCGGATCGCCTGCCGCCTGCTCCTCGATCACCCGCTCGATCATGCTTGCGGCGAAGGTCACCCCTGCGGCCTTGATCACTTGCAAGTCCGCTGGCGCCAGCAGGTACGGTTTGTTGGGATCAGGCGTCGCGGTCGAATTCGCCAGCAACTCTTCGAGGCTGGCGACGCGCGTGCCCTGGGCTTCGCGTACCGCAGCCACCGGCGATTCCAGCTCCAGCAAGTTGCTCAACGTGGCGAAGCTCGACGAAAGATCGAACACTCCATCACTGCGCAACACCACGGGCGACGGGCCGCCGACTTTACCGGGCACCCAGGCGCGGCCGATCAACGTGCCATTCAGGCCGTCGGCGGGGAGGGTGTTTTCGGGAGTGAGCTGAATCGGCATGGTGAAGTCCTCAACGCTTTTTATGGTTTATCAGCGACCCTAATCAGCACCGGCGATAAACTCCAATGACATCTGCTTAATAATCGATAACACTGGGTTATCGCTCCTTGAGGCCGCGCTCATGTCGGATATTTCATTCTCAACAGTCTGTAACTGGCTCAAGTTCAAGCATCTGGTGCTTATCGAAACCCTTGCGCGGACCCGCAACATGCACGCGGCGGCGCAACACATGAACCTCAGCCAGCCGGCGGTGAGCAAAATGCTGCGCGAGATCGAGCGCCTGCTGGGCTTCGATGTGTTCGAGCGTCTGCCGCGCAACATGCCGCCGACTGCCCTCGGTGAGCACGTGGTGCGCTATGCGCAGATCGCACTGAACGACGCGAGCAAGTTCGTTGATCAGATCAGCAGCCTGCGGGAAGGCGGGCATGGTTTTCTCAAAGTAGGAGCGATTTTCGCGGCAACTGCGGTGGTGCTGCCGGAAGCCATCGTGCAATTGAAAGCTCGCTGGCCGCTGCTGTCGATCGAAGTGGTGGAGCAGACCAGCGATCACCTGATGGAAATGCTCGACGACAAGAAGCTTGATCTCGCGGTGGCGCGCTACACCAACGAAAACCAGCAGCAGGTGTACGACTTTCAGGCTCTGGCGCCGGAGCCATTCTGCATGGTCGTCAACAGTCGTCATCCGCTGACCGAACTGGCGCAGACGTCGCTGCAAGCACTTGGAAACTGGCCATGGATTCTGTATCCACTGGGCACTCCGATTCGCGCACGGATGGAGCAGGCCTTCGCCAAAGCGGGCATCCCCACGCCGAAGAACACCATCGACACCATCTCGATGCAGACCTTCCTGCAAGTCCTGCAGGCAGGGCCGATGATCGCGATGTTGCCCGCCTCCATGGCGCAGCCGCACCTGGATTCGGGCCTGTTGAAAGTGCTGAACACGCCGCTGAAACTGGCGCCTCAGGACTACGGAATTCTTACTCGCCGCGGCGAGCCGTTGCTGGGAGCGGCGTCGGAATTCGCCGAAATCCTGCTGGCGAATGCACGGCTGGCGCATCAATGAGCGATAACCCGGCGTTATCAATCAATGGAAACAAGTCATTATCCTAATCAATACCCTTGTCAGTAACATCGGCCCGTGTTTCGACCCTCCATAACAACAATACAGGCGCGTCCGAGTGCCTGGAGGTCCCACCATGGAAACCGTTTCCCAGCGCCTGCCCGAGTCCTCGGGTCCCGGGCACGCCAGCTTTGAAGACCGCACCTACCGCAAAGTCATTCTGCGCATCCTTCCCGTCCTGCTCCTGTGTTACATGGCGGCCTATCTCGACCGCGTGAACATCGGCTTCGCCAAGCTGGATATGCTCAACGATCTGCAATTCAGCAATACCGTCTATGCCCTCGGCGCGAGCATGTTCTTCTGGGGCTATTTCATCTTTGAAGTACCGAGCAACCTGCTGCTGCATCGCTTCGGCGCGCGGTTCTGGATCGCCCGGATCATGCTCACCTGGGCCATCGTCTCCATGGCCGTCGCGTTTACCGTGCCGCTGGCGAAGTTTTTCCATATCGAGTCGGAAACCATATTCTACGTGCTGCGCTTCTTGCTCGGCATCTGTGAGGCAGGCTTCTTTCCCGGCGTCATCCTTTACCTCAACTACTGGTTTCCTACCCGTCGGCAAAGCCGGGTGATGGCAGGTTTCCTCATGGCAATGCCCATCAGTCTGACGCTGGGCGGTGTGATTTCCGGCTGGTTGATGACCCGGATGCAGGGCGTCAACGGCATGGCCGGCTGGCAGTGGCTGTTGATCATCGAAGGCCTGCCGTCGGTGGTAATGGCCTTTGTGGTGCTGGCGTTCATGGCCAATAACATCGACGCGGCCAAATGGCTGTCGCCCCAGGAAAAGGCCATGCTCAAGGCCAATCTGGAGAGCGACAGCAAAGGCAAGGCGACGAGTCTGCGCGAGGTGTTTTTCAACGGACGCGTATGGCTGCTGGTGCTGATCCTGCTGACCTTCAACACCGGGTTCTACGGGCTCGCGTTCTGGATGCCATCGATCATCAAAAGCGCCGGCGTCTCCAATCCGATGGACATCGGTCTGCTGACGGCCATCCCCTACGGCATCGCTGTAATCGCCATGACCCTCAACGCGCGGCACTCCAACAAGACCGGCGAGCGCCGCTGGCACGCAGCGATTCCGGCGATCATCGGCGGTATAGGCCTGATCCTCAGCGCCTACTTCGCCAGCAACGTGGTGCTGTCGATCATCTTCCTCAGCGTTTCCGCGTCCGGCGTGCTGAGCCTGATGCCGATCTACTGGACCCTGCCGGGCACCGTGCTGTCTGGCGTCGCGGCCGCTGCGGGGATCGGCATGATCAACGCCATCGGCAACCTGTCAGGCTTCACCGGTTCGATGATCACCGCTGTGGCCGAGAACCTCACCGGCAACATCAACAACGGCACCTACGTGCTGGGCGCCTGTTTGTTCATCAGCGCCGGACTGATTCTGTCGATCCCGCGGGCGATGTTGGGCAATCACAAGGCCGAATCGCCTGCGCGAGGCGAGGTGCTTTCTCACGCGTAAACGAGGTAAAGCGAACGCCGCTTTTCCCTGTGGGATATTCCTCTGGTCCAGACGCCAAGGTTTCGCGCAGTAAACGCGGTACCTGTGGGAGTCGAGCTTGCTCGCGAAGACGGTATTCCAGCCGCCGAAGATTCAGCGGATGTTCCTGCCTCTTCGCGAGCAAGCTCGCTCCCACATGAACGGGTGCCAGCACTACTATCGCGCCCCGGTCATCCCTACCTTTTTTTGCCTGCCGTCGCCAGCCGCGATGGCAGGCTCGCCATTGCCTGATATACGACGCTCTCGGTCACTCCTAGCATCGGTCGCACATGACCTCGCCGTCGGCGAAATGGAGAAGACCCTGTGAGAAATTTCCGGATTGGCCAGATCGTCCCCAGCTCCAACACCACCATGGAAACCGAGATCCCCGCGATGCTGACGTCGCGGTATTCCCTGTTCCCGGACGAGCGCTTCACCTTCCATTCCTCCCGCATGCGCATGATGAAAGTCAGCCCCGAAGAGCTGAAAAAGATGGACGTCGACAGCGACCGTTGCGCGCTGGAATTGAGCGATGCCCGGGTCGATGTCATGGCGTACGCCTGCCTGGTGGCAATCATGTGCCAGGGCGCCGGTTACCACAAATTGTCGCAGGATCGTCTGAGTAAAACCGTTGCCAGCAATGCTTCCGACGCACCCGTGCTGAGTTCGGCCGGTGCGTTGATCGACAGCCTCCACATGCTCGACTACAAGAAAGTAGCGATCATCACGCCCTACATGAAGCCACTCACCCAGCAGGTCATCGACTACATCGAAGCGGCCGGCATCGAGGTGGTGGACGCCATCAGCCTGGAAGTCTCCGACAACCTGCAAGTCGGACGCATCGACCCGATGGATCTGGTTTCCCACGCCGACCGGCTCAACATCGGGCAAGCCGACGGCATCGTTCTGTCGTGCTGCGTGCAGATGCCATCGCTGCCCGCCATCCAGGTCGTACAGGATCGACTGGATAAACCGGTGCTGTCCGCGTCCGTGGCGACCGTCTACCAGATGCTCAAGACCCTCGGCCTTAAGGCGCATGTTCCCAACGCCGGCCATCTGTTGTCGGGCGCGTTCTGAGGCGATGTCTGACGGGGTACTATGGCGGCCACTCAGGCCAGCACGCCCGGTACCCCACATGAAACTCGACCCCGTCTCGCTGCGCCTCTTCGTCAGCGTTGTTGAAGAAGGCACCATTGCTGCTGCCGCCAAGCGAGAACACATCGCGGCGGCGGCCGTCAGCAAGCGGCTCAGCGAACTGGAAGAGCTGCTCGATTCCCGGCTGCTCAACCGCACCAACAAAGGCATCACGCCGACCGACGCGGGGCTGTCGCTGCTGTTCATGGCCCGCAGCGCGCTGAACAACCTCAACGACATCGTCCTGCAGATGCGCGACTACTCCAACGGGACGCGCGGCTCGGTGCACGTGCTGGCGAACATCTCTGCCATCACCCAATTCATGCCCGGCCTGATCAAGTCGTTCATGGCGCTTTACCCGCTGATCAACATCATCCTCGAAGAACAGCAAAGCCTGGCGATCACCAAAGCCGTCGCCGAAAACCGCGCCGAGATCGGCATTTTCACGCGCCTGCCCCACGGCGCCGACATCGAAGTCTTCCCGTTCCGCACCGACCGCCTCGTGTTGATCGTGCCCAACGACCACCCGCTGGCAGGCCGCGAGTCCGTACGGTTCAGCGACACCCTCGACCACGAATACGTCGCCCTGCGCAGCGGCACCCACCTTAATTTCCAACTGATCAAAGCCGCCAACGACGTCGGCCGGTCCCTGAGAATTCGCATGGAAGTCGCCAGCTACGACGCCCTGAGCCTGATGGTTCAGGCAGGCGTCGGCATCGGCATCATGCCGGAGGGCAGCGCAGGGATTTACCGAATGGACGGGGCGAAAGTGGTTCAGCTGGAAGAAGAATGGGCCAGCCGCGAGCTCAACATTTGCGTGAGGTCGAGGGACGGGTTGTCGGTGGCGGGGGCGTTGTTTTTGCGGCATGTGTTGGCGGGGTGAGGATTATCGCCGGTATATTCAAGCATCGCCGAAGGGATCTACAGGTGTGGTGAACCGCCTGGCTCTGTCCCCTCGATGCGTCACGCAGGCTGGTGAGGGGCTGCCTGACACTGATCTCATCCGCCAGCAGCTGGATACCCGACAACAAGGAACGTTTACATGGTTAATTGGCCTGCCGTAACAGCTGTCTTCTCGGTCTACTGTGCCGGCGTGATCATCCCCGGCCCCAACTTCGTGGCTGTCGCGCACAAGGCGGTTTCAGCGACAACGGCGCACGCACTGATGCTGGTGGCGGGCATCGTGGTGGTGAATCTGTTCTGGGCGACATGCGCCATTCTGGGCATTGGCGCGGTTTTCTCGCTGCTGCCGTGGTTGGCGTTCGTCGTCAAATGCCTTGGCGCGGGTTATCTCGTCTGGTTCGGGATGCGCCTGATATTTGCCTCCGGTAAACCGCCCACCCTCAACGCCCGCGCTGGCCAGATGCCGAGCCTGCGAAGCGCATTCAAACAGGGCGTCGCGACCAACATTGCCAACCCCAAGTCAGTCGCGTTTTACGCCGCGATCTTTTCCGCTGCCGCGCCTAGTCATGTCGAGGTTGAAACCTTCGCGGCAATGCTGGCGATGGTCGGCCTCGTGTCGTCTGCCTGGTACGCACTGATCGCGACTGCGCTGTCACGGCCTCGGATTGCGGGTGCGTATGCCGGCAAAAAGAAGGCGATTGATCGGGTGTGTGGGGCGGTGATTGTGATGCTTGGGGTTAGGCAGATGATTCGGTGAGTACTGAGCTTGCCAGTTAATCCGTTGCGTTAGGCTTTCATTCCCAAAGCCAACGACTGTTGTTACCTTCTTGCTCCGGTTCTATGGAAAGAGTGAGCGTCAACATGGCAACAATGTGGATGATCCGAGGTGATGGTGGCCGTCTTTATGACGATTTCAGGGAGCGTAATCTGGCTGCCATAGGTTGGGCTCAACTGGCTCCTGCCGCGAAACCCGGTGTATCCCGGAAGTCATTGATCCAGGCTTACAAGGATCTTCAGCCGGGGATCAAAGACGCGAGCGCTGTGTCTGGTGCATCCCAGGTATTTCGTTTCGTCAACGAAATCAAGGAAGGCGACACTGTAGTCACTTACTCTCCCGCGAACCGCACCTACCTGGTAGGCCGTTTTGTAGGCCCTTGCCAGTTTCGTCCCGATCTTGCGGACAACGGTATGTCTTTGACCAGGCCTGTAGATTGGTATGCGCAAGAAGTCGACCGCGACAAGCTACAGGCGATCAGCAGAAACAGTCTGGGATCGACTCTCACAGTGTTCAAAGTCGCTGAAGCCGCGCAGAAAGAGTTGGTTGCCCTTGCTGCCGGCAAACCAGTTTCAGCGGTTGTGAAAGATTTAGGCGACGAACCCGAAGCGCTTGATGATCCTTTGAAGGGTGTTCAGGAAATCGCCTTCGAGCGTATCAAAGATCAAATAAACAGCCTGGATTGGTCGGAGATGCAGGACTTGGTCGCAGGTATCTTGCGTGCTATGGGATACAAGACCCTCGTGTCGCCAGCCGGGGCGGATCGGGGCAAAGACATCATTGCCTCGCCTGACGGCTTTGGGTTTGAACCGCCCCGCATCGTTGTCGAAGTTAAGCACCGGAATGCACGGATGGGGAGTAGTGAAATCCGCAGCTTTCTTGGTGGGAGACACAAGGACGATCGAGGACTGTATGTGAGTACCGGCGGATTCACGAAGGACGCGCTTTACGAAGGGGAGCGGGCCAACGTGCATCTGACCATGTGGACGTTAGATGAATTAGCGAAAACGTTAATGGCGCATTACCCGACCACTGACCCTGAGACCAAGCGATTGGTACCGCTGACTTATTTCTACATGCCTGCGTAGGCTTCGTGCATGTGCATGTGCATGCTTTAGTGCTCCTGTGATGCATCAGGTCCGGTTCGGACATGGCCTATCGTCACTCCGTTTCGACAAGCGATGCTTCCGCGTAAACCCAGGTGCCGTTAGTCGCTGTCAAAAAGATCTCAGCTGGCGCACTTATTTGTCCAAGTCTCCGGACACCATCGACTCATTTTGCAGATGCGCCGCTGGGGCCGGGGCGGTTGGCAATGATCACCTAGCGTTTATCAAGCACCTGAGCCACCAACCGAGAAGCGGTGAAGAAAATGTAGATCCCCTATACGCTTTCGCGGCTACTCTACTTCCCGCATGACATCGCTGCGCCATCATGATATTGGTTGGTTTTGGTGTGTATCAACACAAGGAACGTGCTTATGGCTAAGGTCGTAGTGCCACAGAATCTGTCCCTTGTAGAGGCGATAAATTTCTGTAATCGGTTGTGGAGTTTGCCGCAGGACACAATTTACGAGTTCGATTTCTATCGAATGGGAAGGGTTGAGCCTTTCACCATGGCATACGTTGCGAATGAGATGAAGCGCTTCCGTCAGAGCAAACCAGATGTGCGTTTTACTGCGCTCAACTACAAAGAACATACCTACGCGGCCCATATGGGGTTTTTTCACGCCTTCGGTTTGACCCATGGGAATGCGCCTGGGCAGGCTAACGGCAGCAGCACCTACATACCGCTGACCCTCTTAGACGTCGGCGCGATACAGGAGGAGGCAGCCCAGCGTTCTGTCAACCCCGGTGATGTCATTGAGGAGAAAGCCTCTAGGATAGCGCAACTGTTGACCAGGCAGCCTAAGGGTAACCTGGTTGACACTCTGACTTTCTCCATTCGCGAAATCATGCGCAATGTCGTTGAACACTCTGGCTCAGAGTTTATCGAGTACTGCGGCCAGTATTGGCCAAGCCAGGGCATGGTGGAGGTTGCGATTCTTGATGTGGGGCAAGGCGTTCGCTTCGGTTTGCGCAACAATCCCTATTTGAGTATCGCCTGCGATCGTGATGCGCTACATATGGCTCTGCTACCAGGGATTTCGGGCAAGATGTACCGTGGTGTAAAAAAACGGTCTAACGATGCTTGGCAAAACTCCGGTTTTGGTTTGTACATGACTAGCCGTATTTGTCGTGCAGGTGGAAGCTTTTTTATCGCAAGCAATGGGGCGGGAATCCTGCTTGATAGCACGGGCAAGCAGGATCGAGTGACTTCTTACCAAGGAACGGCTCTGCGACTAAGATTTAATACCCAGACGCTGACCCATTACGATGAAATGCTAGCAAGATTTCGTCGAGAAGGGTTCGCCGCAGCTAAGCAGTTTTCCGGTGATCAAGCGGTTGAGCCATCTTTGGCCTCTACCATGTTAGCCCGTGATTTTCAGAATCTTTGAGAGTAAATTCCCCATAGCGTGGTTTGCGCGTACGACTCTGCAAGCACTTAACAAGCTTTTCCACTCGCAGGCAGCCCTAGGGACAACAGTGGTCGTTGGAAAAAATCGGAGCGCTGCCGTCACCACATTAGTTTTAATCTCGTTGTTAAATGCCCTACAAGTCGTATCTATCGCGACCTGCCTCTGACTTCAACATCTTCAGAATCACCAGCGCAAACGCTCGGCTCTTCGTCTCGTTGTCCAACACTTCAAGCGACAGCTTCTCGTGATCGGTCATGGCGTCCAATACCGTATCCAGCACTCGTTTGGGAAACAGGCCGTGCATCACTTGATCCACTGAGTGGTTGTTCACTTGAGCCATTACGTCTTCTTGACGACTGATACGCTGGGCGATGCCGGTCAGGAACTGCAGCTGGTCATCATCGCTAACCTCAGCACCGAAGATGTCGTTCAAAGCGTCGATGATTTCCGACAGCCGCTTCTTCTCTGGGTCATGTGGTTTACCGCTTCCCACGTCACTGCCAGGCTTAATCCCGTATTCACCACGTTCCTCACCCAGGCGCAGCTGGTGTTCGGCACGTTTGCTCAGGCGGTAGTGACTCAATTGCAGCTCGCCCACGTCCACGTCGTCTTGTTGCAGGCGATCCACGCGTAGCAGTGGGTGCAGATGCTTGGCGTAAACGCAGAGCTGCTCGAGTTCGCGATCTTCGTACGGCACGATCTGGGAAAGAAACTCGTACAGTCGGACAAAGCTTTGCAGGTTCTTGCGGAACAGGTCGAGTTGATCGACCTGCTCGCCGGCCTCTTTCAACGCGTGCTCGGCTTTTTTCACGCCATTGCTGTCACCGTTAGCTTCTCCTGTGCGCTTGAAGTCCAGGGCCAGTTGACGTGCTTCCACCGAGAGGGCGTAGCGCTTGGCAAAACGTTCCTTTGCCGGCGCGCAGTAGTAACTGAGCTTGCTTGCGGCCGCCTTCGGATCGAAGAACGCCATGGCGAATGCCTCGACTTCTTGCCAGTGATAGATGCCCTCGGCATCCAACTTCTTCTGCAGGTCATAAATAATCTGCGGATCAGTGACATCGATGAGCTCTGCCTTGGTGTAGTACGGCAGGAAGGCGTCGAGGATGTCCTGAGGCTCGTTGAAGAAATCGAGGATGAAGGTCTGCTTGCTGTCACCGAATGTGCGATTAAGCCGTGACAGTGTCTGCACGCAGTCCACGCCTTGAAGCTTTTTGTCCACGTACATGGCGCAAAGCTTGGGCTGATCGAAGCCGGTCTGGTATTTGTTAGCCGCGATCATGACGTTGAAGTCTTGCGTGTCGAACGCGTCAGCCAAGTCGCGACCATTCAGGCCGGTATTCAGCAGACTGCTGTTCTCCGTCACTTCTTCGGAAATCACCGAATCCGGCGGCACACTGCCAGAGAACGCCACCAGCGGGTGGACGTCGGCGTAGCCCATCTGCTGCACGTAAGCTTTCACTGCCATCTGATAGCGCACTGCTTCCTGTCGGCTGCTGGTGACTACCATCGCCTTGGCCTGCCCATTGAGCAGGCCACGAATGTTTGTGCGGAAATGCTCGACGATCACTTCAACCTTTTGGCTGATGTTGTAGGGGTGCAAACGCACCCAGCGGGCGAGTTTGATACGCGCCTTTTTGCTGTCTACCTCATCATCTTCGCCATCCGGGTGGGCAATCTTCCAGGCGGTGCTGTAAGTGGTGTAGTTACGGAGCACGTCGAGGATGAAACCCTCCTCGATGGCCTGGCGCATGGAGTACAGGTGAAACGGCTCTGGCTTGTTGCTCGAACTGGGCGGCAATGTCGCGTCGGCAGGGCGTCCGAACAACTCAAGTGTTTTAGCCTTCGGCGTGGCGGTGAAGGCGTAGTAACTGATCCGCTCGTTCGGCTGGCGTGCCTGTACAGCGGCGTCCAACAGCTCTTCTGCGCTGACTTCCTCGGCGTCCAGCGCATCGCTGCCGAGAATCTGTTTCAGCTTGCTGGCCGACGAACCGGTTTGCGAAGAATGCGCCTCGTCAGCGATGACTGCATAACGTCCGCTCGCCAGTTTGGGGTACTTGTCCAGTGCATCGAACAATGCTGGAAACGTCTGGATCGTGACGATGATGATACGGGTCTGCTCGGCGAGCGCCTCTGCCAGTTGTTCGGATTTGCTTTGATTTCCGACATCACGACTGATCGGTTTGACCACGCCTTGAGCATGTTCGAACTGGTAAATCGTATTCTGAAGCTGGCTGTCCAGCACTGTGCGGTCGGTGACGACGATCACCGAGTTGAAGAGCCGCTGTCCGTCCGCGCTGTACATCGAAGCGAGTTGGTGTGCAGTCCAGGCAATGGAGTTCGATTTGCCGGAGCCAGCGCTGTGCTGGATGAGGTAGCGCTTGCCCGGCCCTTCGGCATGTGTAGTTTCGATGAGTTTGTTGACCACTTCCCACTGGTGGTAGCGCGGAAAGATCATCGTCTCTTTGGTAACCAGCGTGCCGTCGAAGCCTTCACTGGTTTTTTTGTCCAAGTGCAGAAAACGCCCCAGAACTTTAAGCCAGGCATCGGGCTGCAACAGTCTTTGCCACAAATAGCTCGTCGCGTACTGACTGTCGTCGGCGGGCATTGGGTTGCCAGCACCACCTTCCTCGCTGCCCAGGTTAAAAGGCAGGAAGAAAGTATCTTTACCCGCCAACTTGGTGGTCATCGCCACTTCGTTTTGCCCCACGGCAAAATGCACCAGCGCGCCGCGCTTGAAGGTCAGCAGCGGCTCGGGCTTGCGCGTCAATGGGTCTTTTACCGGGCGGCCGTCACGGTACTGGCGCTTGGCGTTTTCTACCGACTGCTTGAACTCGCTTTTCAGCTCCAGCGTGGCGGTGGGGATACCGTTGACGAACAGCACCAAATCCAGACGTGGGTCGTAGCTGTGCCCACTATTACTAGCATCGCGCGAATGCGGTGAATACGAGACCTCCGGAACCACGCGCAGGCGGTTGCAGTGATAGCGCCTCAGGGTATCCGGATTCATGCTGTGGTCGGGCTGGAAGCTGCACAGCTCGACCTTCACCGCTGGAAGCTTGAAGCCATGGCGCAGCACATCGAGCGTGCCGCTCTGCTCCAGCTCGCGCACCAGTTTTTGCACCAGCACATCATCCGGGTTGTTCGGGTTGGCCTTGGCGAACTTGTCCCAGCGATCCGGCCAGGCGTCCTTGAAGTAACCCAGCACATCTTCGGTATAAAGCGCTGTGCGGCGGTCGTAGCCGCCGGCCGTGCCCACAAGCCAGCCTTGGGCGGCGAGGGCGCCGATAATGTCCTGCTGGAATTGATATTCCTTGCTATCCGCCATTACGCGTTCTACTCCTTGCTTGGCTGCATGCCTGTCGTTTTTTATGGGCTATTTCAGCAGCACAAAGTGTTCAACCAGCCTCACCATCAATTCTTTCTGTTCGGGCAGGCTCTCGGCCACCAGCAATGCCAACGCCACCAAAGTGTTGTCGTTGATCAACTGCTCCACCGGCCGCGCCAGCAAGTGCTGGTTGAGTTGCAAGTACCACAAAAACAAAAATGAACCACTGCGTTTATTGCCATCGGCCAATGGGTGATTTTTGATGACGAAATACAGCAGATGAGCTGCGCGGCTGGCCACGTTGGGGTAAAACCATTCATCACCAAAGCCCTGCTCGATGGTGGCAATGGCCGAGGCCAGTCCTTCACCGCGCAGTTGGCCGAACAGCTCGGTTGCTTCGCCCTTGGCCATTAGCGTGGCCTTCAACTGCGCGATGGCTGCCAGTACATCATCCAGCGCCAGGTCGCGCATATCAGTCTGACGTGCGCTCTGCTCCTGCAGGCTTTGCTCATCGTAACCCTGCAGCAAGCTCCAGCTGCGGGCGTAGTCGCTGATCACTTGCACCACCGCGCGGCCTTGGTCAGTGACTAGTTGTTGGTTCGCCAGCGTGCGCGACAACAGGCTCACCGCCTGCTCGAACTCGATACCGCGCTCTGCCAGACGGCGCTGGTTGAGGGTATAGCCATCAACCAGATGGTCTTTAAGCACTCGCGTGGCCCATTGGCGGAACTGCGTCGCACGCTTGGAGCTCACGCGGTAACCCACCGAAATGATAGCGTCGAGGCTGTAATGCTTGATACGCCGACGCACCTGCCGTGTCCCCTCCTGGCGAACCACTAAGAAATCCTTAGTAGTTGCCTGCTCCGCCAACTCCTCGTCGTTGAAGATGTTTTTCAGGTGCATCAGGATGTTTTCAGGCGTGGTATCGAACAGCTGGCCCATTTGCGCCTGACTCAGCCATACCGTCTCCCGCTCGAGCGCGACCTGCAGCTGGGCCTGGCCATCGGCTGAGGTGAATATCTGGATTTGCTGGCTTGTACCTGGCTGGAGTTGCGCGTCCTTGCGGTTTGTCATTACACGGCCTCTTCTGCTAATTCGCGGGAGAGTTCTCTGAGCGTTGGTTTCCAACCGCGTACGTCGATTTTGCCGGTGACGGCGGCGGAGATTAGGGCGGAGCGCCTTTCTTGGAGAAGTGCTTTCGATTTTTCTGATTCAGCCGAAAGGTCATCAATAATCAATGACTGCTCTGCGACGAATTGAGCAATTGCCGATTGCTCATCCAGCGGTGGCTTATACATCCAAAACTCAACAGCGTCTGCAATATTGAATTGCTTCTGCGCCGCCCCATACTGAACAACCTCAACCTGCTGACGAACCAAGCGACTATTCATTACAGCGCAGAGCCATCTTGAGTCGAAATTTCCGCGCTTTACCAACATAACCGAAGCGCAGTTTCCCCCTTCACAGCTAGGCGGTACTACAGCCGTTAGACCTGGGTAGCCAACTCGCATAGTGACGAGATCATCGGCCTCTAGCATGGTTTTCCGATTTCTCAAGCTGTGTTCTGGTGAGATCTTTCTTGCCTTATCAACCTCGATAACTCCTTCTTTCACCTCACCACCATATATGAACGGAAGACCGTCTTCTGCCACGAATTCACTGGGGTTAACAACGATTCCTACAGCTATAAACGGTGAAATATTTTTAAGACGTTTTCTTTCCCAATGCGCCGGTACCGCACCCAGCCACTCCACGCCGGAGTCTTTCATCGTTACCGTAGGGTCGAGGCCCTTGGTGACGGCGTGGGAGATCACTGCCTGCCGCTTTTCCTTGAGCAGTTCGATCAGACGCTGCTGCTCTTCGATCATCGCATCAATACGGGCGGTTTCGTGGTTGAGAAAGCGTGCAATTCGGGTTTGTTCATGCCACGTAGGAAGAGGTACGCTCAAGCCAATCAAGTCAGATGCGTTGATTGCAGGGTAGCTGACACCAACAGATCGCGCGATTATTTGGGATATCCACCACTCTGCTCTAAGTAAATATCCCAGAAAAGTTCCATCCAAAATGTCTTCGCGTGGCCGCACAACCGCAAATCCCGTTGAAGCAATTAGATTTTCAGGTGGGGAAACAACCGGTGCGATTGCGCGTAGATACGTCCTCACTGTTGAGATGAGAACATCACCATGCCGCAGCATTCTCCTGGCACGTGACGGAGCATCTGAAAATTTATACCGAGTACTTCCGGTAATCCCGGAGATTTCGTTTACATCGGAGATTTCTACATAATCAATTTCGTACTCATCATCTGTCGATTCTGGTAGCACGGTGTCATTGCATGACGCACTGGACTTTAGTGGGGCGATGCTCCAATGCTTGGGCACCTTGCCCAGCCATTCCTCGCCTGAATCCTTATACTCCGAGTACCCTGAAAACGTCATGCCGACAGCCCCTCAATCATCTGCTTGATGCGGTCAGTGCAGGCTTGCAAGTCGCGGTCGATCTCGTTCAACGGGCGTGGCGGCTTGAACACATAGAAGTGACGGTTGAAGGGGATTTCGAAGGCGACAATGCCGACCTCACCGTCCTGAGGGTCGGTTCTGCTTTCGTCGATCCAGGCGTCCGGCACATGGGGGATAACCTCGCGCTTGAAGTAGTCGTACACCGACTCACCCAATGGCACGTTCTCGTTGTCGCGCAGGCCAGCATCTGCTTCAGGCTTGCCCTTGGTCATGCAGATATCCGCCTCGGCGTCTCGCTCGCTCAGGGCATTGAGCAGGGCTTTCAGCTCTGGAGCGCTGAGATTCAATCCGTGCGCGGTCAGGCTTTTTTTCAGGCATTTGCTGAACTGCTCGCGGTTGCGATGCAGTTGGGTGGCGTCCATCGTTTGTAGGGCGGTAATTAGCTGCTTCTGAGTGGCGCTGTCGAGTTTCTCGATGGCTTTTTCTTCCAGCACCTTGGCGATGCGCTCGGCACTGGTTTGGAAGTTCAGGCGCAGCGGGCGTTCGACTGTGATGCGGCGATAGCCGAAGGCATCGATGGGGAAAATCTTGCTCTGCGCGGTTTGCTCGAAACCGCCATACAGGCGCACCAGTTCGTTGATTTGATCGTCAGTGATGTACTGGCGTTTGCTGCCCAGCGACTTGCGCATTTTGGCGGAATGCTGGCTGCCGTCGATCAACTGCACCTTGCCCTGGCGAGCGGCGGCTTTCTTGTTGCTGAGTATCCAAACGTAGGTGGCGATGCCGGTGTTGTAGAACATGTCCGTCGGCAACGCGACGATGGCCTCAACCAGATCATTCTGCAGCAGGTATCGGCGAATCTCCGACTCACCCGAACCCGCGCCGCCGGTGAACAGCGGCGAGCCGTTGAGGATGATGCCGATCCGGGAGCCACCTTCACGCGGGGCACGCATCTTGCTGACCAAGTGCAGGAGGAACAACAGCGAGCCGTCGGATACACGCGGCAGGCCAGGCCCGAAGCGACCATCGAAGCCTTTGTGGCTGTGCTCGTCGGTGATCTGCTTTTGAACCTTCTTCCACTCAACGCCAAATGGTGGGTTGCTGAGCATGAAATCGAAGCGCTTGTCAGCCAGTTGATCATTTGAAAGCGTGTTGCCGAGCTTGATATTGGCCACGTCCTGGCCCTTGATGAGCATGTCCGCTTTGCAAATGGCGTAAGACTCGGGGTTCAGCTCTTGGCCGTGCAGCGACACGCTGACCTTTTCGCTGATGGACTGGATGTACTCGTCGCCTTCAGATAGGAAACCACCAGTACCCGCCGTTGGGTCATAGATGGTGACGATGCTGTTGGGCGCGAGCTTGTGGTCCTGATCCGTAATCACAAGCGAAGTGGTCAGGTGCACGATGTCTCGCGGGGTGAAGTGCTCCCCGGCCGTTTCATTGGAGCTCTCAGCAAACTTGCGGATCAGCTCTTCAAAAATGATACCCATGCCAAAGTTGCTGATTCGCTCAGGGCTCAGATCGGTGGCCGCAAACCGTTGCACGACCTGATAGAGCAGATTGGCGCTGCCCAGTTGCTGAACGAAGTCTTCGAAGTGGAAGTGCTCGAAAATCTCGCGGGCGTCGTTGCTGAAGGACTGCACGTAACTCATCAAGTCCGAAGCGGTCTGCGTATCTGACAAGGTTCCTAGTGTCAGCGGCGAGGCATTAAAAAATTGGTGGCCGGATGAACGCAGCAAAATCATTTCGCGGACGGTATCTGGACGGCCTTCTTGAGCGAAGGTCTGCTTGATCACCTCGTCCTTGGTCGGCGCTAGCACGCACTCCATTCGGCGCAGCAGAGTGAACGGCAGGATGATGCGCCCGTACTGGGACTGCTTGAAGTCACCACGGAGCAGGTCGGCAATAGACCAGAGAAAGGCAGCCGTCTGAGAATGATTTTCCGTATTCACGCAACAGTTCCTTGGGATGGGCAAAAAAATGCGAAGTCTAACCCGGCCAGCTACTTCAATGTCCACAGGCCATCCGAGTCGCGAAGTTTTTCTAGACAATGAGAAGTGCGAAGGTGGCTGTGAGACTGCTTCATGGTTTCCGAATTCTCATTTCCCTAGCATGGAGCCGTTGATGCCCCTGCGCGGGGTTTCTAAGTAAGCCCAAGACAATTGGGCAGCAGGCTGCTGCCCAAACAGGCCAACAGATCCGAACCGGGCCCACGCAACACTGAAAGATCCATAGCCCTTCATTTTCCTTGGTTTGATCCACGACGTGTGGAACGCAAAATCGCTGTTCTGGGGCGTGTTCAAAAGTGCGCGGCAATGAAAGTGGCCAACGCTGCGGCGATGGCCTATCTCGCCTCCAGCAACCGCCGCGCAATTTCAGCCGTCTCCATCACCGATATCTCCTGCACTTCCCCAAACTCCGTCCCCCCGCTCTCCAGCGTCCCCGCCACATGAAAGTGCACATGCCCAATCGCCTGGCCCGCCGGCACGCCGTTGTTCTGCCAGACCGCAATCCCCGTTTTTGCGTACGCCTTTTCAATCAGCCTCGCCGCATTGCGCACTTCAACCGCCACCGCCGCAACCTCCTCGTCGGTCATTTCCAGCAACGAGGGCACGTGGCGCAGCGGCAGCACCAGCAAGTGCGGGTGACCCCGTTGTTCGCGGGTCACGAAGGTCGCGGTTTGCGGGGTGCAGGATAGGATGGTGTAGGGTCTTTCGCCCTTGAGGTATGCGCAGAACGCGCAGTCGGGGTTGTCCGGCAGATCGAGGCTGGTTTCCGGGGTCATGATGACCTCAATGACGAGAGGAACGACTGCAGTTCCAGTCGATCGAGTTTTCGGTAGTCGTCGGGGCGGACGACGATGCGCAGTTCGTCGCAGACCTTCGAGTTGCGGGAGGCGAACATGAACGAGAGCAGCGTGAAGCGGATGGCGTCCTGGGCGGGCAGCACGCTGGACAGTCGCGCCTGCCCGCCGCCGATCACCGGGATCGAGATCGTGCCGCCGTTGCCGCGCCGGGACACTTCGGCCCACAGCGCGAGCAAGCCCTTCCACACTTTGTCCGGCGTGGAGCGCGCGACGTTCTGGGCGTCCATTTCGCAGTAGGCCAGGAAGAAGATCAGCCGGTGCGCGTGCTTGAGCGTGGCGATGGTGCCGACACCGTATTGCACTTGTTTGCCCGGCTTGTTGAGCGTACCGACGGGGGTGTTGACCAGCGCGTCGTCCAGATGACGATCAAATTCTCTCAGGTCGCCGCCGTAAAGGACCTGCAACGCCTGGCCCTGCAGGCTGGAGGTGGCAATGATGTTCGGCGTTTCCGTGTCGAAGGTGTCGTTGGTGCCGATCACCAGATGGCCGTCTTCCTTGAGAAGGTCACCGGGCACGATGGTGATCCGCGTTTTCGGCGCGTTGTATTCCTCGGCAATCGGGCGCGGCCAGGCCTTGAACAGCGCGGCCGAAACTGACAACGCGATGATCGCTATCAGGATGCCGAAACCCTCCATTGCATGGCTGCCGGGGTAAATGACGTTGAAAGTCTGCATGATCGTCGACAGTCCGCCGACGCAGGCGAACAGTGCCACCAGAAAGTGGCGCCAGAAGCGCCATGTCTGCATGTCCTGAAGGATGGTCATCAGATGCCCAGCCCGTCGTAGATTCTGCCGACATATCGATGGGGACCTTGCAGGTCGCTCTTCGCGTAACCCGCAACGTAGTTGTCCAGCGTGTACTGAATGATTTTGGGCTGGAAAGACACCGAAACGTTGAAGTGTTTTTGATCAATGAGCGGCTGGGGAATGTTATCCATGACGATGTTTCTGCTCTGGCAGAGATTCGCGATGACGATGGGAAGATCCAGTTCGAGAATCACCTCGATTTCATAAGCAAGAAACGAATCCCCGTCGCCGCCCTTGCGACGGCCATCTTCGCTGCCCAGAAAGATAACTTGCTTGGTGTTGTTGAGGCGTTCGCGCAGGCGGCGTTTGATAGTCTCGGGCGAACTGCTGTCCCGCGCTTCGAACAAGTCATGGGCATTGAAGAAGTTGAAGTCGATTTTCTCGTTCTGCTTCCAGGCTTTCATCAGCCAATAATGCTTGATGTCTTCACTGGCGAACGCGATGTAGGTTTTGTTGCGATAACTCATGATGAACTTCCTGTAGTGAAAACGAAGAGGGTTGTTTGCTTCATCGGTTAATGCGCTCAGTCCATTGATTGCCGATTGACGCGCGCGGAGGCGCCGCGTGGGTTAGCGGTGGGAGGTATTCATGGGAAGTTAAAAAGCCGGCTTGTGGCCGGCTTCTCGGTGACGGGTTTGATTAGTTTTTGGCTAACCGCACCCGTCCGCAAAAGTGCGCGCTGCGAGGAGGCGCTTGTAAGGTAGACCGGGCAGGTCAGGGAGACGGTGCCAGGTCGATCACCCATCCGCGTGTGGCCGACGGGTGCTGAAACGAAGGCGTGCAGGATACCCATGTTGTTTGCGTCTGCCCAGTTCTGAAACACGCTCATTCCGCGCCTCGCCGTATCGTCGCCGGATGGCGGCGGTTGTTAAGCGTCGACCACCAGAAGATCCACCCCAGAATATGAATGTGCTGGGCCTGCACCTGTTCGGCGCTGAAAATCTCGTCCGGGTACTCGGCGCAATTGTGGCTGCGTAGGCGCAAGCCGCCGCCCGGCAGGCGATACAGGTATTTCACCCGCAGCATGCCGTCGTGTTCGAGGGCGTACATTTCACCATCGATGATCTGCACGCGCCCGCGATCAATGCCGATCAGCGAACCGTCCTGGATTTTGTCCGCCATGCTGTTGCCGACCATTGCCACACAAATGGCGTTGTGCAGCTCCACGTCCATGGTTTCGAGCACGCGCCGGGACAGGCGCACTTTGTGGTTGTGGACTTCGCCCACCGCCGTCCGGCCGGCGCTTTGTGTCTGCAATTCGGTGTAGACCGGCATTTCCAGTTCTTCGCGCACGCTTCGCTCGGCCCGCGGTTGAGCGTCCGGCGGTTGGGCAGTCAAGCGGTCTTGTCCAGGGTGCTTCGGGCCCTCGCCGCTCCGTAGCCAACGCGCGTTGACGCTCAGCAGTTCAGCGACTTCTTCAATACGGGCCATGGGGATGCCGCGCTTGAACCAGTTGTTCACGTGTTGCGGCGTAACTTTTCGGTTGGCGGCAAAGTCCGTTGCCGAGAGATGGCACTCTCGCAGAAGGCCGCGCAGTCGATCACCTGATGTATTCATGGGCCGAAGTTTACGGCGGGTTGAAGCGCGTTTAAATGAACGAAGTGTTCAAATGAGCACGCCGTCATGCTTGAACGTGAATGTAAGGATTACAACCTTCGGCTGTTTTTGTAGGCCGATTCGCTCACTGTTTTCTTATGCATCAACAATGGTTGAAACCGATGTCACTCATGCACGTGAGCAATTAACGGCACGGAGGCCTGACTAAAGGGGGCGCCAGGGAAGTTTGAATCGGGCGGTGTTGTTCAAAGAAGAAAATCATACGACGCGATTAAACACGTTGTGTGTGCAGTGTGAGTTTTAAACATGTGTGTAATGACAGAGGGCGAAAAAAAGGGGGGATGTACGGGGGGAGGGGTATTCAGAAAGCAGAAGGCGGGGCCATGCAGGTAAAACGTGGCCCCGTCGAAGCGGCGAGCGCTTCGGCGGGACACAACGGATCAGCCCTTGTAGGCCGCAACCGATTTGGTGATCGCTTCGCGAGCGGCGTCAGCGCCAGCCCAGCCTTCGATCTTCACCCATTTGCCTTTTTCGAGGTCTTTGTAGTTCGCGAAGAAGTGCTCGATCTGCTGGATCAGCAGCGGTGGCAGATCGGTGTATTCCTTCACGTCCACGTACAGCTGGGACAGCTTGTCGTGGGGGACTGCGATGATTTTGGCATCGCCGCCGCCGTCGTCGGTCATGTTCAGCACGCCGACCGGACGGGCGCGGATCACGGAACCCGGGGTGACCGGATAAGGCGTCACCACCAGCACGTCGAGGGGGTCGCCGTCGTCAGCCAGGGTGTTGGGGATGAAACCGTAGTTGGCCGGGTAGAACATCGGGGTGGCCATGAAACGGTCAACGAAAAGGCAGTCGCTTTCTTTGTCGATTTCGTACTTGATCGGCGCGTGGTTGGCCGGGATCTCGATTGCGACGTAGATGTCATTCGGCAGGTCTTTACCGGCCGGAATCTTGCTGTAGCTCATTGGGCTTTGCCCCCTTGGTTGACCATTCAGAATCTGGCATGCAACGCCAAAAAGTGGCCGGATTATAGGCACATTCCTGAAGCGTTGCCATGCGTGACGGCGGGCTTCAGGCGTCGTGTTGAGCCTGATAGACCGGGTTGTCGCGCTGAAGTGCCGTTAGCCGCGCCAACGGATCCTGCCGATAGAACGCTTTCAGTTGCCCGTAGACGGCGGGATAGGCCTCGGCGAGCAAATCCGGCGCGCTGAAGAAGTATTCGCTGATGACTGCAAAGAACTCGGCCGGGTTTTCCGCCGCGTAGGGATCGATGGCGGTCTCGGCGTCCGGGTTGGCGTCGAGTTGGCGGTTGAGGTCGTCGTAGGCACTCTGCATGGCGCTGGCCCAGTCACTGACGCGCATGTCGGGGTGCAGCGGCGGCAGGCCATTCGCATCACCGTTGAGCATGTCCAGCTTGTGCGCCAGTTCGTGGATCACGAGGTTGTAGGCTTCCCACCCGCCGCTGGTCAGCACGCCGGGCCAGGCCAGGATCACCGGGCCTTGGGACCATGCTTCTCCGCTGTGCTCGCCGTCCCATTCGTGCTCGATGCCGCTGGCGTCGCGGTGGCGTTGGGGGCTGATGAAGTCATCGCCGTAGAGGATGATTTCGTGAAAACCCTGATACCAGTTGAGATCGCCCAGGGCGAGCAACGGCAGTTGGGCCTGAGCGGCAAGAAACAGCCGCGATTCGTCATCCAGTTCGACGCCTTCCAGCGCGGTCAGGTGTTTGGCCTGCAGGAACAGCACGCAGCTGTCGAGCAGGTAACGGTCTTCTTCAGCGCTCAGCCCGTCGAGGATCGGCAGGCGTTGGCGCACGCGCTCCCACATCTGCGGATCGACCGGATGGCGCGCCAGCGTGCGCCGTTTGCGCCATTCCCGGAACGACCACATGGATTCAGCGCGCCTCGGCGGAGCGACCTGTGCGGCTGCGGATCAGGCCGATGATCATCGGCAGCAGCGAGATCAGGATGATCGCCAGCACCAATAGCGTCAGGTTCTTCTTGATGAACGGGATATTGCCGAAGAAGAAGCCCAGCGTGACCAACCCGCCGACCCACAGCACCGAGCCCAACACGCTGAAGCCGAGAAAGCGCAGGTAAGGCATGCGGCCAAGACCGGCCACGAAGGGGGCGAAGGTGCGGATGATTGGCAGGAAGCGTGCGAGGGTGACGGTCTTGCCGCCGTGGCGACCGTAGAATTCCTGGGTTTTGGTCAGGTAATCGCGACGGAAGATTTTCGAGTTCGGGTTGCTGAACAGCTTGTCGCCGGCGGTGCGGCCGATGATGTAGTTGGTGCTGTCGCCGAGTACCGCCGCTGCCATCAACAGGCACGCCAGCAACACCGGATCCATGCCGCCACCGGCCGCCACAGCGCCCGCGATGAACAGCAGCGAATCACCCGGCAGAAAAGGCATGACCACCAGGCCGGTTTCGCAAAAGATCACCAGGAACAGAATCGCGTAAACCCAGGTGCCGTATTGGGTCACAAGCAGGTCGAGGTAAACGTCAAGGTGAAGAATCAGATCAAGCGGATTGAAATCCATGTAGGCACCTGGTTTTGAGACCCGATCCGGGTCGTGCGGGGCGAAGAGGGGAAATGTGCGCGGCATTATAGAGGCAAGCACTGCAATGTGGCGCTCGACATGCCGTCTTCGTGAGCAAGCTCACTCCCACAGGGGTTGCATCTGTTGCTCGCCATTGCGGCGTCCGGACGGCGGCGTGCCCCATTGAACGCCCATCGCTACCAACAAAAACGGCCTCCGAAGAGGCCGTTGCTTCTTGCCCGATTACGCTAAATCAAAAGAAGCCCAGCGGATTGATGTCGTAGCTCACCAGCAGGTTCTTGGTCTGCTGATAGTGCTCCAGCGCGACCTTGTGGGTTTCGCGACCGACGCCGGATTTCTTGTAACCGCCGAACGCCGCATGGGCGGGGTACAGGTGGTAGCAGTTGGTCCACACGCGACCGGCCTTGATCGCCCGGCCCACGCGGTAGGCGCGATTGATGTCGCGGGTCCAGACGCCCGCGCCCAAGCCGAACTCGGTGTCGTTGGCGATCGCCAGGGCCTCCGCTTCGTCCTTGAAGGTGGTCACGCTGACCACCGGGCCGAAGATTTCTTCCTGGAAGACGCGCATCTTGTTGTTGCCTTTCAGCAGCGTCGGCTGGATGTAATAACCGGTCGCCAGCGAGCCTTCGAGCTTCTCGACCTTGCCGCCGGTCAGCAGCTCGGCGCCTTCGCCCTGGGCGATTTCGAGGTACGAAAGAATCTTGTCGAACTGCTGCTGCGACGCCTGCGCACCGACCATGGTGTCGGTGTCCAGCGGATCGCCGCGCTGAATCTTCAGGACCTTCTTCATCACCACTTCCATGAACTGCGGGTAGATCGACTCCTGAACCAGGCAGCGGGACGGGCAGGTGCAGACTTCGCCCTGGTTGAAGAACGCCAGCACCACGCCTTCAGCGGCTTTATCGATGAACTCCGGCTCGGCCTGCATGATGTCTTCGAAAAAGATGTTCGGCGACTTGCCGCCCAGTTCGACGGTGGACGGGATGATGCTGTCGGCCGCCAGTTTCATGATGTGCGAACCCACCGGCGTCGAACCGGTGAAGGCGATCTTGGCAATACGCTTGCTGCTGGCCAGCGCTTCACCGGCTTCGCGGCCATAACCCTGCACCACGTTGAGCACGCCTTTTGGCAGCAGATCGCCGATCAGCTCCATCAGCACGGTGATGCCCAGTGGCGTTTGCTCGGCCGGCTTGAGGACGATGCAGTTACCGGCGGCGAGGGCGGGCGCGAGTTTCCAGGCGGCCATCAACAGAGGGAAGTTCCACGGGATGATTTGCCCGACCACGCCCAGCGGCTCGTGAATGTGATACGCCACGGTGTTGCCGTCGATCTCCGCAGCGGAGCCTTCCTGAGCGCGCAGCACGCCGGCGAAATAACGGAAGTGATCGACTGCCAACGGAATGTCCGCGTTGAGGGTTTCGCGCACGGCTTTGCCGTTGTCCCAGGTCTCGGTGACGGCCAGCAATTCCAGATTCTGTTCGATGCGGTCGGCGATTTTCAGCAGGGTCCGCGAGCGTTCCTGCACCGAGGTTTTGCCCCATGCATCGGCGGCGGCATGGGCGGCATCGAGGGCTTTGTCGATGTCTTCGGCGGTGGAGCGTGGGAATTCTGCGATCAGCTTGCCGGTGATCGGCGAGGTGTTTTCGAAGTACTGGCCTTTGACCGGCGGCACGAATTCGCCACCGATGTAGTTGCCGTACTGGGTCTTGAAGGTAACGATTGAGCCTTCAGTACCGGGGTGGGCATAACGCATGGTGAATATCTCCTGGTCTTGTGATTGTCTGGGGATAACGCGTTGCGGCGCATGACTAGGTCGCATGGCTAGAGCGTAGAGCAAAGCGCGGGCCACTGCCGTCCGGTCCCCGGTTTATCGGGGTTTTGTCGATGAATCCTGTGTTGATGCCCGAGTGGTGTATCAACAGCGGGGCGGCAAAGGTGACACTTTGTACCCTTTGCGTGACAGCTTGGCGGACCCCGCCTTTCGCAGCATTGCAATGAATCCGGGCGAGGAGGATGCTGAGTCGCAAATCCTCCGCAGAGCCCCGGCTCAGGATGAAGAATAAAAATGCACAGCAATCACCTGACGCGCCACGCCGAACAAGTGCTGACCGTTACCCAAGGCAAAACGCCCCATCAATACGGCCCCGGCGCCGATCCTTCCATTGCCCGTTCATGGTTGCGGTGCCTGGAGGATTATCACCTCGACCCCGCGCAAGCCATGGCGCCCACCGTGCTTGAACATGCGCGGGTGCTGGAGAGTCGCGAGCAGTTGCAGCAGGTCCTGACCATCGCCGGCGACGAGATGAACAGCCTGCACCGTCAGCTTGCGGGCGGCAGTGCGGTGCTGCTGACCGATGCCCGCGGAATCATCCTGAACTGCGTGACCGAGCCTGGGGACCGACGGATTTTCGAGCGTGCGGGCCTCTGGCTGGGGGCCGACTGGAGCGAGGCGCGGGAGGGCACCAACGGCATCGGCACCTGCCTGGTCGAGCGTCAGTCGGTGACGATCCATCGCGACGAGCATTTTCGCGGCCGCCACACCGGGCTGACCTGCTCAGCGAGCCCGGTGTTCGATCCCCATGGCGATCTGCTTGCGGTGCTGGACGTTTCTTCGGCCCGTCACGACGTGTCCCGGCAGAGCCAGTTTCACACCATGGCGCTGGTGAATCTGTCGGCAAAAATGATCGAAAGCAGCTATTTCCTGCGCCACTTCGACGATCAGTGGCTGCTGCGATTTCATCTTCAGGCCGGCGCGGTCGGTTTGTTCAGTGAAGGGCTGCTGGCGTTCGACGGCGCGGGCCGCGTCAGTGCGCTGAACCAGAGCGCGCTGAATCTGCTGGGCCTGAGCCGTGGTGATCTGGTGGGGCAGGGCGTGGAATCGTTGTTTGACTGCTCGCTGGATGAACTGCTGAGCCGCGCTTCGCCGGATGCTGCCGCCAGTTGGCCACTGCGTACCCGGGACGGGCGTGGATTCTTCGCCGTGCTGCGTGGGCAATCCCGCGCCGAGCTGAAGGGTCTTGTTACTCCGGTGGTCAGCAAGTTGGCTGTACCGCTCCCTTCGAACGACATCTGCCTGGGCGACGCGTTGCTGCAAACTGATTTCCGTCGCGCGCTGAAGGTATTCGAGCGCGACGTGCCGTTGCTGATCAACGGTGAAACGGGCTCTGGCAAGGAGGCGTTTGCCAAGGCAGTGCATCAGGCGAGTCAGCGCTCCGCCAAGCCGTTCGTGGCGCTGAACTGCGCGGCCATTCCGGAAAGCCTGATCGAGAGCGAGCTGTTCGGCTACCGCGGCGGCAGCTTTACCGGCGCGCGCAAGGAAGGCATGCGCGGCAAGTTGCAACAGGCCGATGGCGGCACGTTGTTTCTGGATGAGATCGGCGACATGCCGGTGGCCCTGCAGACACGGTTACTGCGCGTGCTGGAAGATCGATTGGTAGTGCCGATTGGCGGAGAGCCGCAAGCGGTGGATGTCCGACTGATCAGCGCGACCCACCGGAACCTGCTGGAGCGGGTGGAGGACGGCAGCTTTCGCGAGGATCTGTTTTACCGGCTCAACGGCCTGGAAATCGCCTTGCCGCCGTTGAGAGACCGGAGTGATAAGGCTCAGTTGCTGGCGTTTCTGCTGGAGCAGGAGGCGGATGGGCTTTCGATTGTCATTGAGGCGAAGGCCAGGCAGGCGCTGCTGGACTTTAACTGGCCCGGCAACGTGCGGCAGATGCGCAACGTGCTGCGGACCCTGGCGGCGCTGTGTGATGAGGGGCGGATTGGTTTTGATGATCTGCCGGTGGCGATTCGGCAGGGCAGCGCGCAGATCAAGCCCGATGAGGCCCATTCGCCGTTGGAAGACGCTGAACGTGCAGCGCTCATCGCTACTCTGGAAACCCAACGCTGGCACATGACCCACGCCGCCCGGGAGCTGGGGGTGAGCCGGAATACGCTGTACAGAAAGCTGCGCAAGCATGGGATTAATCGCTGAAATCCTGGGTGGATGAGACCGGTGTGAGTTCTCTCGATACTGCGGCGTGGCACCTGACGCCTTCCCGGCTAAAGCCGGTCCCACTAGGGCGTCGCGTTCAGCCAGTAGGACCGGCTTTAGCCGGGAAGAGGCCTTCATGAACACCATCAATTCTGCAGTGTGCACGCAGTCTTATAGTGGGACCGGCTTCAGCCGGGAAGAGGCCAGTGTGGGCACCATCAATTCTGCAATGTGCACGCGGTCTTTTAGTGGGACCGGCTTCAGCCGGGAAGAGGCCGGTGTGATCGCCATCAGTTCTGCTGCGTAGCGCTCGACGTCTTCCCGGCTAAAGCCGGTTCTACCATGGCGTTCACTCGCTCTCGGTAATTCCCCCGTGCGCATCCACTGCCTTCTACGCTAACCTGCGGCCCATGTTCTAAGAGGTCGGTCATGCACATTCATATTCTGGGTATCTGCGGCACGTTCATGGGGTCGCTGGCGGTGCTCGCCAAGGATCTGGGCCATAAAGTCACGGGCTCCGATGCCAACGTCTACCCGCCGATGAGCACGCAGCTCGAAGCGCAGGGCATTCAGTTGATGCAGGGTTACGACCCTTCGCACCTCGAACCGGCACCGGATCTGGTGGTGGTCGGCAACGCCATGTCACGCGGCAATCCCGCGGTCGAATATGTCCTGAACAAGGGCCTGCCTTATGTTTCCGGGCCGCAGTGGCTGGCCGATCACGTCCTTCGCGGTCGCTGGGTGCTCGCCGTTGCAGGCACCCACGGCAAAACCACCACCAGCAGCATGCTCGCCTGGGTGTTGGAACACGCCGGCATGGCCCCGGGCTTCCTGATCGGCGGCGTGCCGCAGAACTTCGATGTCTCGGCGCGGCTAGGCGATACGCCGTTCTTTGTCGTCGAGGCGGATGAATACGACAGCGCCTTCTTCGACAAGCGCTCCAAGTTCGTCCATTACGGCCCGCGCACCGCCATCCTCAACAACCTGGAATTCGATCACGCCGACATCTTCCCTGATCTCCCGGCCATCGAGCGGCAGTTCCACCACCTCGTGCGCACCATTCCGAGCGAAGGCCTGGTCATTCACCCGACCACCGAGCCCGCACTTGAGCGCGTAATTCAGATGGGCTGCTGGACGCCGGTGCAGACCACGGGCGAGGGCGGTCAATGGCAGGCGAACCTGCTCAGCGAAGACGGCTCGAGGTTCGAAGTGCTGTTTGAAGGTGCGGTCCAAGGCGTCGTTGACTGGGCCATGACCGGCCAGCACAACGTTGCCAATGCCTTGGCGACCCTCGCCGCCGCCCGCCACGTTGGCGTGGTGCCGCAGCAGGGCGTCGACGCGTTGAGTGCGTTCAAGAGCGTGAAGCGGCGCATGGAAAAGGTCGCCGAGGTGCGCGGCATCATCATCTACGACGACTTCGCCCACCACCCGACCGCCATCGCCACCACGCTGGACGGTCTGCGCAAGAAGGTCGGCGATGCGCCGATCATCGCCATCGTCGAGCCGCGTTCCAACTCCATGAAGCTCGGCGCCCACCGCGACGGTCTGCCGGAAAGCGTTGTTCAAGCTGACCAGGTGGTCTGGTATGCGCCGGCCAATCTGGGTTGGGATCTGGCGGGAACAGCGGCCCAGTGCACCATTCCATCGTTGGTCTGCGACAGCCTCGACGGCATCATTGATCTGGTGAAAAACCAGGCTGTGCCCGGCGCCCATGTAGTCATCATGAGCAACGGCGGCTTCGGCGGCCTGCACGGCAAACTTGCGGAGGCCCTGCAATGAGCGGCCCGGAACGCATCACCCTGGCGATGACCGGCGCGTCCGGCGCGCAATACGGCCTGCGCCTGCTGGACTGCCTGGTGCGCGAAGACCGCGAAGTGCATTTCCTCATCTCCAAGGCCGCGCAGCTGGTCATGGCCACGGAAACCGACGTCAACCTGCCGCCAAAGCCGCAGATGATGCAGGCGTTCCTGAACGAATACACCGGCGCGACCGCGGGCCAGATTCGGGTCTACGGCAAGGAAGACTGGATGTCGCCGGTGGCGTCCGGTTCCGGTTCGCCGAGTGCGATGGTCGTGGTGCCGTGTTCGACCGGGACGTTGTCGGCAATCGCCACGGGCGCCTGCAACAACCTGATCGAGCGCGCCGCAGACGTAACGTTGAAGGAGCGTCGGCAGTTGATTCTGGTGCCCCGCGAGGCGCCGTTTTCCAGCATTCATCTGGAGAACATGCTCAAGCTGTCGAACATGGGCGCGGTGATTCTGCCGGCATCGCCCGGTTTCTATCACCAGCCGCAGACGATCGACGATCTGGTGGATTTCGTCGTCGCGCGGATTCTCAATCTGCTTAACATCCCGCAGGACATGCTGCCGCGTTGGGGCGAGCATCACTTTGGCGCTGATGAATAAGCTCGTCGTCATTGCGCTGGGTCTGTTGCTGACCACAGGCTGCTCGACCGTGCGCACCCTCGACGCCAATCAACCCGGCGCGCCGGTGGTTTACGCCGGGACGCGACTGGATCTGTACGCCATCGAAGGCGGCTGCTGCGAGAAGGATCGCTTCGGCACCGAGGCGCCGAAATACCCGATGCTCGACCTGCCCGGCAGCGCGCTGCTCGACACGCTGCTGCTGCCGCTGTCGATCCTGACCGCGCTGGGTGTGGGGTTTCAGGCTACGGGCGGGATGTAATTCCGATCGGCGATCTCTGTAGGAGTGAGCTTGCTCGCGATTGCGGTGTTACCGGCCCTTAAAGGGTGACTGTCAAAACGCGTTCGCGAGCAAGCTCACTTCTACACAGTTTTGCTGTCAGCTTGAGCAGTGCTCAGTCATTTCCCCAACCGCCGCAAATCATCCGATTCCACAACCCGCACGCCGTCCTGTTCTTCCAGCGCCAGACGCCATAGCGCGCGGGCAAGGTTGCAGGCTTCGATACCGCCGTATTTGCCGGGAATCAGCTTGGCAATCGGCGCGGCCAGTTGCTCCACAAACCGTTGATCCTGCCGCTCGCCAATCAACAATGACGGCTGGGCGATGGTCAGTTGCGGCCAGCCCTGAAGCTTCAGCGCTTCTTCCATCTCGCCTTTGACGCGGCTGTAAAAGATGCTCGACTCCGGGTCGGCATTCACGGCGCTGATCACCAGCAGGTGGCGCGCGCCCAACTCGCGGGCACGTTTGCCGAACGCCACGACCATGTCCAGATCGACCGCCCGGAACGCCTCCTGCGAGCCAGCCTGTTTAATGGTGGTGCCCAGGCAGCAGAAGGCGATGTCGATGGGGCCTTCAAGTGCGGGCAGCAAGCTTTGAAGCTCGCCGACAGGGTTTTCCAGGCGTGGATGTTCAGCCAGAGGACGACGGCTGGGGGCGAGAACGCGGGTGACAGTGGGTTCGTTGAGCAGGCGGTCGAGCAAGTGCTCGCCAGTCAATCCGGTAGCTCCGGCAAGCAAAATGTGCTGAGGCGTCAAGTACATGATCTTTCTCCCTTGATACGCCACAAGCATAGGCGCTGTACCGGAACAGACTGCGGGCGGAGCGGGAGGGTTTCACAAAAACACATGAAATGTTCATGCGCCCCCGCGTTTACGCCTGAGCACTCAGCGTCGAACGGTATTCAGCGCGCGCTCCGCCTGACTTTTACGCAACTGCCGCCAATGGGTGACCACGCCTTTCGGCGCCCACATCTGCGGCTCGGAGGCTTCGAAGCTTTCGTCCGTCTCACGCTGGGCGACGATGTCTTTTGCCTCATTGAACGCTTGCACCAGATCGTCGGTTTCCACCAGTGCCTTGCCGAACAGCGCCTCGCCGAAATAAGTGAAATCAGCTTCCTCAGAGCAGCCGAACGACACTCGATCTTCACGTGAGGCGGTTATCACCATGGTCCGCTCGTCCTTGATCGCCGGGATGAAACCGCCCGAATAGCAGGCGGAAATCACCACCACCTTGTCGCGATTCTTCAGCGGAGCCAGCACGCCGGCCATTTCATTGGCGGGCAGGTCGGACAGCTCCAGACGCGGCTGATCCAGCACCAGCTCGTGTTCATGGGTGCCGTGGCTGGTCAGGTAAATAAAGATCAAATCTTCCGGGCCACTGCGCTTGGCCAGCGTTTGCACGGCGCGGCTGATGGTCTCGCGCGTCGCCAGCGGGCGATCACCCATGTGGTCGCGGTGGTTGACCAGCGTGATCTGGCCGAACGCACCGAAGCGCGTCGCGAGCAGCTTGTTAACGTAATCGGCCTCGCGCAGGAAAACGCTCTGTTTGCCATCACCACCAACGACGAGGCTGTAGAGCTCGATGGCCGGCGTGGAGGCGGGCACGGCAGCGAGGGCTTTCTCGACGAGGGTGCCCTGGGCAAGCAAGCCGATTTCCAGCGGATCCGGCAGCAGCTTGCCGGCGGCGTCGCGCACCCGCTGGCCGTTGGACCACGTGCCACTCTGGACTTCGCCGTCCGCGGTGGTCAGCACGCCACTGCCTTGGTAGTTGTCGTTCTCGAACTGCCCGATGTACATGCTGCCGTCCGGCAGCTTAAGGCTGCCTGCGCCCGAGAAGCGCCAGTTTTTGAAATCGCCCTGATAGCGCGTGCCGTCGGTGCCGATCAACTCGCCCTTGCCCGTGAACGCGCCGTCCTTGAACTGCCCTGACCAGACGTCGCCATCGGCGTTTTCGTAGCGACCGCGACCATTGAGCTGGTTGTTATGGAAGCCGCCGACGTACTGATCGCCATCGGCGCTGTTGAAATTGCCCGTGCCTTCAAGCTGGCCGTCGACAAACTTGCCGCTGAACTGGTTGCCCGCCGAATCGTTGCGCTGGCCCTCGCCGTTGGGTTTGCCGTGGGCGAACTGGCCCTGGTACTCGCTGCCGTCGTCCAGTTCCAGATGACCGGCGCCGTCATAGAGGTCGGCCTTGAACTCGCCGCGATAACTCATGCCGTGCTCTTTAAGCGTGCCTTCGCCGTCGCGTCGCCCCAGCTTGTAGCCGCCGACGTAACTGCCAGCGCTGGTCGTCAGCGAGCCCTGGCCGTGGAAAAGTCCGTCCTGAAAACCGCCGCGGTACACGTCACCGTTGCTGGCGTGCCACTCGCCCTGGCCGTTCCACTGCCCGCTCTTGAATTCCCCGGCGTACCAGCTGCCATTGGGGTAATCGATCCGGCCTTTGCCCTGCAACACGCCATTGATCACGTCGCCGCGATAGCGTCCGCCGTCGGGCAGGCGAGCGTCGGGGGGCAACAGCGATTCGCCGTCGCCGCAAGCGGTAAGAAGGAAGGTCAGGGCCAAAGGAGCAAACGCGCGCATGGTAAATCCCGAAAAAAAGATGTTTCGGCGTGATCTGATCGCGTACGTGTATCGAGTCGCTCACACAGCCGCAGCGAGTATGCCGCAGCGAGGAACGCTCATGAAACAGTCTGTTACGACTGTTTCATGTTTCGGGACGGTTTGCGGAAGCTTTATGAAGAGGCGGCGGGGGTTATACGAAGCACAGCGAAAGCGGTTCAGCCACGAACGCGGGCTTGTCCTGGCCTTCGATTTCAAGCGTTGCCGTGGCTTTGAGCAGCCATTGGCCGGGCTTCTTTTCGGTGACCTGCGCCAGCGTGACTTTTAGACGAACGCGCGAATCCACTTTTACCGGCTGAATGAATCGCACGCTGTCCAGGCCATAGTTGATCGCCATCTGCATGCCTTCGGGCACGACCATCAAGGACTCCATCAGTTTGGGGATCAGCGACAGCGACAGAAAGCCATGGGCGATGGTCGATCCGAACGGGGTTTGGGCTGCTTTGACCGGATCGACGTGGATGAATTGAAAGTCGCCGGTCGCTTCAGCAAACAGATTGATGCGCGCCTGATCGATGGTCAGCCAGTCGGAACATCCCAGGTCCTTGCCTTCATAGCTTTTGAGTGCTGCAACGGGTACGTGGGGCATGGCTACTCTCCTTGTGGGTGATTGTTTTTGCGCTGGATCTTTACGGGCAGGCCCCCTGACACAACGCGCTCGCAGGTTTGCTGCCGCTTCGCGTCAGATCGCGAGCAAGCTCACTCCTACAGTTTGAACCGCAGTCGACGAGGTGGCGTCGGCGCTGTTATTGCTTGGCATTGAAGATCAGCACGCCCCACTGCGCGGGTCAACGTGCCCTCAACTGGCGAATACCACCCCATAGGCAGCGCGGGTGGCGTGCCTATAATGTCGCCGCGAATCTGCTGGAGTTTTCTATGTTGCTAAGAGGCCTGACCTGGCTTGTGCTGTTCCAACTGATCGGAACCGCGCTCAACCACCTGTTTCTTTCGATCCTGCCCGGCCCGATCATCGGGCTGGTGCTGCTGATGATTTACCTGATGACCCGGGGCGAAGTCAGCGAACCCATCAGCCTGGCCGCCAGTAGTCTGCTGCGATACCTGCCGCTGCTGCTGGTGCCGCCCGCCGTGGGTGTGATGGTGTACGCCGACCAGATCGCCGAGGACTTCTGGGCGATCGTCGGCTCGCTGGTGATTTCACTGATGGTCTCGCTGACCTTCGCCGGCTGGCTGATGCAGAAACTCATCGACCGTCAGGCCAGTCGCCGGGAGCCATCATGAGTCTGGACTGGCATGGCGCCTGGCTGTCGGTGATTCATCACCCCTTGTTCGGTATCGCCATCACGCTCGGCGCCTATCAACTGGTGCTGGCCGGCTACGAGAAAACCCGCTGGGTGTTTTTGCAACCGGTCCTCATCTCGATGCTGGTGGTCATTGGCGTGCTGGTGGGCTGCGGGCTGTCCTACGTGGAGTACCGCAAAAGCACCGAGATCCTCAGCATTCTGTTGGGCCCGGCGACGGTCGCGCTGGCCGTGCCGCTTTATCTGAATCTGCGGCGTATCCGACAGCTGTTCTGGCCGGTATTGACTACGCTGGTGGTGGGTGGCGTGCTGGCGACCGGGCTGTGCGTCGGGCTGGGTTGGGTGCTCGGCGCCGATCACATGATTCTGATGACCATGGCGCCCAAGTCCGTGACTTCGCCGATCGCCATGCTGGTGGCCGAGCAAATTGGTGGTGTGGCGGCGCTGGCTGCGGTGTTTGTGTTGATAACCGGGGTGATCGGCGGCATATTCGGCCCCGGTCTGCTGACTCTGGCGGGGGTTAATAGCCCGGAAGCCAGGGGCATGGCCCTGGGGTTGACGGCCCACGCGGTGGGTACGTCGGCGGCCCTGCAGGAAAGTGAGGAATGCGGTGCCTTCGCGGCGCTGGCGATGAGTTTGATGGGTGTCGCCACGGCCTTGTTCCTGCCGTTGGCGGTGTCTCTGGTTGCTTGAGGATGGGTTTATGTCGTTGCCGCTGTTTCCACTGAACGCCGTGCTGTTCCCGGGCTGCGTGCTTGATCTGCAGATTTTCGAGGCGCGTTACCTCGACATGATTGGCCGCTGCATGAAGCAGGGCGAAGGTTTTGGCGTGGTCTGCATCACTGAAGGCAGTGAGACGGGCGACGTGCCGGATGGTTTTTCGATGATCGGCTGCGAAGCGCGGGTCACCGATTTCCAGAAGCAGGACAACGGCCTGCTCGGCATTCGCGTGGTGGGTGCCCGACGTTTTCGGGTGAAGGACTTTAGCACCCAGCGCGATAACCTGCTGGTCGGCGATGTCGAGTGGCTCGACGATCCTCAGGAACAGCCGCTGCAGGAGGAGGACGACGACCTGGTCGCGTTACTCGCCGCGTTGGCCGAGCACCCGATGGTGGCCGCGCTGAACATGGGGCTCACCGCCAGCGGTCAGCATTCGCTGGCCAATCAACTCGCCTACCTGTTGCCTTTCACTGAAGAAGACAAGATCGAGTTGCTGGAGATCGAAGACGCTGAACAACGGCTCGACGCGATTCAGGACCTGCTCGACGAGATGCAGGGCGACATGCAGGCCTGATTGCGTTTTTGCTCGCGTTAGCGCGGCCCGGATCGTTAACCCGTCGGGTCGCGCCTAAGCTGTTTCAGTACTGATAGCGGATCAAACCGTGCGGGAACGAGTGCAGCCCGAACCCGCCGAACAGCGCCACCATCGCCGGCAGCACCAGCCACCACACCTTGATCGGCAGGGCCTCCAGCGGCTTTTTGTTCTGCACGAAAGCAAGGCTCGCCGCACAGGTGAAAAACGCCAACAGCATCCCCGCCGTGACATCCGTTGGCCAATGCACGCCCAGATAGACCCGTGACATGGCGATCGCCAGCGCCGGAATTCCGCCCAGCAGCAGCCATGTCAGCCGCAGCCGTACTGGTTGACCCCGACCCGCGAGCACCGCCAGGGCCATGAACAGCGCAAACGAGGCCGATGCGTGTCCGCTCGGCATGCTATAGGTCGCCAGCGGCTCGGCCAGCACCTCAGGCCTTGCGCGGGCGAAGGTGTATTTCATGCTCTGGTTGATCAATGCAGCGCCAAGGGCTGTCCCGACCACGAAGATCGCATGGCGCCATTGCCGCGTGGCCACCAGCAGGATGGTCAGCAGGGCGGCCGCGCAGAACTGAGTCCGGAAATCCCCCAGGCCCGTCACCATGACCACGAAGTTTTCCGCTGGAGCGCTTCGGCTGGCCTGGACCACGGTCATGATGCCCTGATCGAAATCGGCCAGATACGGCCAACCCAGAAACACACTTGCCAGCAGCACGAAGCACGTCAGGGCGATAACTTTGGTCGCGTAGGACTTTTGCCGCAGGCTGCTCTGCACGCTGATGCCCAGTAGGATCGCCAGCCCGCCGCCCACTACGGCAGCCTGGGGCCAGAAGTTTTCCGGCAGCGGCAGACGGATGGCAGCACCGGTCGCCCAACCCGGCAGAATGTAGGCCACGGACCAACCGGCGGCGGCGATCAGGCTGACGCCCGCAAAGCGCACGAACGGCATGTCGCACATCCCGGCCACCATTGGCAGCATCGGGCGCAGCGGTCCGATAAATCGGCCGACCAACAGGCTGGCGATGCCGTAGCGCTGGAAGTAGGTCTCGGCACTGCCGATCCATTCCGGGTGATTGCGCAGCCCGGGCAGTTGACGAATCCTCTGATGAAACCGTCGACCCAGAAAGTACGACACCAGGTCGCCCAGTATCCCGCCGAAGAACCCCAGCAGCAGCGCCTCACTCAGCGGGAGTATGCCGCTGCCGGCCAGGGCAGCGATCGCGAACAGCACAACGGTGCCGGGGACGACGATGCCGGCAATCGCCAGGCACTCGATGAACGCGACGATGAAAATCGCCGCGTCGAGCCAGGAGGGATTGGCGCTTAGCCAGGAGGTGATGCTGTCGAGCCACGCGCCCATGGGTTCAGTTTCCTTGCTCGATGAAAATATAGTCGCGTCCTTCGACTTGCCCGCGTCTGACCGGGTTCCGTGTGCAGAAGCGGGCATAGGCGGCGTCAACGAACCGGTACATCAGGTGCTCGTCGCGTCCGGCGGGAATACCGAGGCGCGTCGTTTGAATAATCCGCGGCGGTCGCTGGCTCACGTCCTCGACAAAAAGCTGTTCTTCATTGAAGCGTTTGGCGTCCCACATCGGCACTTTCAGGCCCAGCGCTTTGCACAGCAACGTCTGCCCGGCACACAGCCGCTCGGGCGTGCGCACGTTGCCGCTGGCGTCTGGATTGTTGAGCAGCATGCGGGCGAGGGCGTTCTCATCGGACACCGCATCGACCCAGGGGTAAGCCGATTTAATCAACACGGCATTGCCCGGGCCCTCCGCACTGAAGTTCAGCGAATCACCGCCGCGGGCGTAATACATATAAATGTGCCCGCCTGCCAGAAACAAAGCCTTACGTTTTTCCGTATAACCGAGGGACGAATGACTGCCCTTTTCAGCCACGTAATACGCCTCCGTCTCAATAATCCGCGCCGACAACCACAAATCGCCGACCTTGTGACGGATCACCTTGCCGAGCAAATCCCGGGCGAGGGTTTGTGCATCGCGATTAAAAAAACTGTCCGGCAGAGCGCGTGGTGATTGGTCAGGCATAAAAAAGGCAGTCAGAGAATGGACCGCGATCATATCAACATCGGCCTTAATTGGAGCTGAATGGCTGAGGGTGGGCGCGAAGCCGGGAAGCTCTTGATCTGCCTAAACGCGCTTTTGATCTTGATCTTCGTACGCAAAATTTCCAGACGCCGCCAATCGCGACTTGGGTGCAGGCTGAACGCAGGTTTCGCGGAGTGGGCCGAGCCGCATGGATGCGGCGAGAGCGCCGTCAGGACATGGATGTCCGTTCGGCGCGGGCCCACGGAGCGAGACCGGAGTGAAGGAACCCTGACGAAGGAAGGGCCAAACCAGGAGCAAAGCGTTTTTGGTTACTTTTGGGGCGCTCTTGCCAAAAGTGACCCGCCGTAAGGGCGGAACCATAATTCGTGCCGCTGGAGATAATGGATATACCCCCCGATTGCAGTACCGCCGCTCCGCCTTGAGAACAACAAAATCCCCTTATTCCGACCATCCGCCCGTCGCCGCTGTCGTTCAGCACGCCCGACAGCTATAATCCGCCGCTTTCCATTTGCCAAGCCATCCGAGACCATGACTGAGTCCGTTCTTGACTACATGACCCGCCTGGGTCGCGCCGCCCGCGAAGCCTCCCGCGTGATCGGCCGTGCCAGCACCGCACAGAAGAACCGCGCCCTTGCAGCCACCGCTGCCGCGCTGGACGCTTCCCGTGCCGAGCTGACCGTCGCCAACGAACAAGACCTCGCCGCCGGCCGCGCCAATGGACTCGAACCCGCTCTGCTCGAACGCCTCTCCCTGACCCCGGCCCGCATCGACAGCATGATCGCCGGCCTGCGACAGGTCGCCAGCCTGCCAGACCCCATCGGCACCCTGCGCGACATGAACTTCCAGCCGTCCGGCATCCAGGTCGGCAAAATGCGCGTGCCCCTCGGCGTCGTCGGCATCATCTACGAATCACGCCCCAACGTGACTATCGACGCCGCCAGCCTCTGCCTCAAATCCGGTAACGCCACCATCCTCCGTGGCGGCTCCGAAGCAATTAATTCCAACCGCGCCATCGCCGCCTGCATCCAGCGCGGCCTCGACGAAGCCGGCTTGCCTGCCGCCGTCGTACAAGTCGTCGAAACCACCGACCGCGCCGCCGTGGGTGCGCTGATCACCATGCCCGAGTACGTGGACGTCATCGTTCCCCGTGGCGGCAAAGGCCTGATCGAACGCGTCAGCCGCGACGCCAAAGTCCCGGTCATCAAACACCTGGATGGCATCTGCCACGTCTACGTCAGCGCCCACGCCGACCTGGCCGCCGCCCAACGCATCAGCTTCAACGCCAAGACCTACCGGTATGGCATCTGCGGCGCGATGGAAACCCTGCTGGTCGATCAAACCATCGCCGCAGATTTCCTGCCGCCCATGGCCGCCCAGTTCCGCGAAAAAGGCGTCGAGCTGCGCGGTTGCGAGCGCACCCGCGACCTGATCGACGTTTTGCCGGCTACTGAAGAAGACTGGCACACCGAGTACCTTGCGCCGATCCTCTCGATCCGCATCGTGACCGGTCTGGATCAGGCCATCGAATACATCAATCACTACGGCTCGCATCACAGCGACGCCATCATCTCCGACTCGCAAGCCCAGACTCGCCGCTTCATGGCTGAAGTCGACTCGAGTTCGGTGATGGTCAACGCGCCCACCAGCTTTGCCGACGGTTTCGAATATGGCCTGGGCGCGGAAATCGGCATTTCCACCGACAAGATTCACGCGCGTGGTCCCGTGGGGCTTGAAGGCCTGACCTGCGAGAAATACATCGTCGTCGGCGATGGCACACAGTTACGCGGGCAGGGGCCGGTCTGACTTGGCCGACATCGGTCAGCCTTCAGGCAGCGGCGCGCAGGCAGTGGCCGATCCAGTCGCAGTTCCGTTGAGCACTGCGCGGGTGGCCAGGCGCATTGGCATACTCGGCGGCACGTTCGACCCGGTGCACATTGGCCATTTGCGTGGCGCACTGGAAGTCGCCGAGCAGCTGAAACTCGATGAGTTGCGTCTGACGCCCAGCGCCCGACCGCCTCATCGCGACACGCCGAGCGTTTCGGCGCAGGACCGTCTGGCGATGGTCCAGTGCGCGGTCGCCGGCGTGCCGCCATTGACGGTGGATGATCGCGAGCTGTTGCGCGACAAGCCGTCGTACACGATCGACACGCTGGAATCGATGCGCGCGGAACTGGCGGCCGATGACCAGCTATTTTTATTGCTGGGTTGGGACGCCTTTTGCGGGCTGCCTTCCTGGCATCGGTGGGAAGAGTTGCTGGAGCACTGCCATATCGTGGTGCTGCAACGCCCGGACGCCGACAGCGAATCCCCGGATGCGATGCGCAATCTGCTCGCGGGACGTGCCGTCAGTGATCCGAAGGCCCTCAAAGGGCCCGGCGGAAAGATTACGTTCGTCTGGCAGACGCCGCTTTCGGTGTCTGCCACCCAGATCCGTCAACTGCTGGCCAGCGGTAAGTCGGTACGTTTTCTGGTGCCAGACGCGGTACTGGCCTATATCGATACGCACGGGCTGTACCGTGCGTCGAACTGAAGGTGTGTTGCTACGCAGCCAAGTGCGCGAAGAGACGCCCAAACATACGAGTTGAAAGAGTTTTTTATGACTGACAAACGCGCTGTAAACCCAATCATCGAAGTCATCAGGGCTGCCCTGGAAGACGTCAAAGCCCAGGATATTCAGGTGCTGGACGTTCGTGACAAGCAAAGCATCACTGACTACATGGTCATCGCGACCGGTACCTCCAACCGCCAGATCAACGCGATGCTCGACAAGGTCCGCGAAGAAGTCAAAAAGCAGGGCCTCAAGCCGCTGGGCGAAGAAGGCAAGGGCGACAGCGACTGGGTGCTGCTGGACCTGGACATCGCCATCGTTCACATGATGACCGCCTCCGCTCGCCAGTTTTACGACCTCGAGCGTCTGTGGGCCGGTGCCGAGCAGAGCCGTTCGGCCAGCGCTGCACACCACAGCCCGGAAAACGCTCACGAGCATTTCGACAAGCTGAACAAAGACCAGGCCTAAGGCTTCGTCGTGCGTTTGCGTCTGATCGCCGTCGGTTCCCGCATGCCCAAGTGGGTGGAAGAGGGTTGGCATGAATATGCCAAGCGTCTGCCATCCGAACTGGCGCTGGACCTGGTGGAAATTCCGCTCAACACCCGTGGCAAGAACGCCGACGTGGCACGCCTCATCCGTCAGGAAGGCGAGGCCATGCTGGCGAAAGTGCAGCCGGGGGAGCGGATCGTCACGCTTGAAGTGCATGGCAAGCCATGGAGCACCGAGCAACTGGCGGGCGAGCTCGATCGCTGGCGTCTGGATTCGCGCACGGTCAACCTGATGGTCGGCGGTCCGGAAGGGCTGGCGCCGGAAGTCTGTGCCCGGGCCGAGCAGCGTTGGTCGTTGTCGCCGCTGACGTTGCCGCACCCGTTGGTGCGCATCCTCATCGGTGAGCAGATTTATCGTGCCTGGACCGTGCTGTCCGGTCACCCTTATCACAAGTAGCGCCGCTGCCTTCACTGTGAACCTGCCCTAAATGTCTCAGCCGATTCGCCTGAAAGACCACGAAAAGGACGCACGCCTGGTGCGCAGCCGAGTCGTGGTCGGTGCAGTCGCGGTGGTCGTGCTGATCTGCGTGCTGATCGCGCGGCTGTATTTCCTGCAGGTCATCCAGTACGAGTACCACTCGACGCTGTCCGAGAACAATCGCGTTCACGTGCAGCCGATCCCGCCGAGTCGCGGATTGATCTACGACCGCAACGGCGTGGTCATCGCTGACAACCGGCCAAGCTTCAGCCTGAGCATGACCCGCGAACGTTCCGGCGAGTGGACGCAAGTGCTGGACACCATCGTCCAGGTACTTGAGTTGACGCCTGACGACCGGATCATCTTTGAAAAGCGCATGAAGCAGGGCCGTCGGCCGTTCGAGCCGGTGCCCATCCTGTTCGAGCTGACCGAAGAGCAAATCGCCCGCATCGCCGTTAACCAGTTCCGCCTGCCGGGTGTTGAAGTGGTGGCGCAGCTGGTTCGCCACTATCCCCAGGGTGAGCACTTCGCGCACTCGGTGGGTTACATGGGCCGGATCAACGAGAAAGAGCTGAAAAGCCTCGATCCGGTGAATTACAGCGGCACCCATCACATGGGCAAAACCGGCATCGAGCGTTTCTACGAGCCCGAGCTGCACGGTCAGGTCGGCTACGAAGAAGTCGAAACCAACGCCCGCGGCCGCGTCTTGCGCGTGCTCAAACGGACCGATCCGGTGCCCGGCAAGGACATCGTCCTGAGCCTCGACATCCAGCTGCAGGAAGCCGCCGAAGCTGCGCTGGCCGGGCGTCGCGGCGCGGTGGTGGCGCTGGACCCAAGCACCGGCGAGGTGCTGGCGATGGTCAGCCAACCGAGCTTCGATCCGAACCTGTTTGTCACCGGCATCAGCTTCAAGGCCTACTCCGAGCTGCGCGATTCGGTGGACCGCCCGCTGTTCAACCGCATCCTGCGGGGCTTGTATCCACCGGGTTCGACCATCAAGCCCGCCGTGGCGATTGCCGGTCTCGACACTGGCGTGATTACGGCGAGTACTCGGGTGTTCGACCCCGGCTATTACATGCTGCCGAACTACGATCACAAGTACCGTAACTGGAACCGCACCGGCGACGGCTGGGTGGATCTGGACACCGCCATCATGCGCTCCAACGACACCTACTTTTACGATCTGGCCCACAAGGTCGGGATCGATCGGCTGTCGGCGTACTTGAACAAGTTCGGCATCGGCCAGAAAGTCTCGCTGGACATGTTCGAAGAATCTCCCGGTCTGATGCCGTCCCGTGACTGGAAGCGCGTCACCCGGCGGCAGGCGTGGTTCCCGGGCGAAACACTGATTCTGGGGATCGGTCAGGGCTACATGCAGGCCACCCCGCTGCAGTTGGCCCAGGCTACGGCGCTGGTGGCGAACAAAGGCAAATGGAACCGTCCGCACCTGGCCAAGACCGTCGAAGGGCAGAAGCCGGTGGACGAAAACCCGATGCCGGACATTGTCCTGCGCGACCCCTCTGACTGGGGCAAGGTCAACCACGGCATGCAGCAAGTCATGCACGGCGCCCGCGGCACCGCGCGCAAGGCCGCGATTGGTGCGCAGTACCGCATCGCCGGCAAGAGCGGTACAGCCCAGGTCGTCGCCATTCGGCAGGGCGAGAAATACGACCGCTCGAAAGTCCAGGAGCGCCACCGCGACCACGCCTTGTTCGTGGGCTTTGCGCCGGCCGACAGCCCGAAGATCGTCGTTGCGGTGATGATTGAAAACGGCGAGTCCGGGTCGGGTGTTGCCGCGCCGGTGGTGCGACAGGTCATGGACGCCTGGCTGCTCGATCCCCAGGGCCATCTGAAACCCGAATACGCCAGCAATGCACAGCCTCCGGAGACCGCGGCCCGTGAAGAGTAATTTCGACCGCATCCTTTCCAGCGAAGATGTGATGCGCCGTCGCGCCACGTTCCTGCAGAAAATCCACGTCGACGGCCCACTGCTGATCCTGCTGCTGACACTGGCGGCGGGCAGCCTGTTCGTGTTGTATTCGGCCAGCGGCAAGAGCTGGGACCTGCTGATCAAGCAAGCGACCTCCTTCGGCATCGGCCTGGTGTCAATGTTCGTCATCGCGCAGCTTGAACCCCGATTCATGGCCCGCTGGGTGCCCGCCGCCTACGTGATCGGTGTTTTGCTGCTGGTGGCGGTGGACGTCATGGGCCACAACGCCATGGGCGCCACGCGCTGGATCAACATTCCCGGGGTCATCCGCTTTCAGCCCTCGGAATTCATGAAGATCATCATGCCGGCGACCATCGCCTGGTACCTGTCCAAGCGCACGCTGCCGCCGCACCTCAAGCATGTGGCGGTGAGCCTCGGGCTGATTGGTCTGCCGTTCATTCTGATCGTGCGTCAGCCGGACCTCGGCACCTCGCTGCTGATTCTGGCGTCCGGCACCTTCGTACTGTTCATGGCCGGCCTGCGCTGGCGCTGGATCATCAGCGTGGTGGCGGCAGCGGTCCCGGTGGCCGTCGGCATGTGGTTCTTCTTCATGCACGACTACCAGAAGCAGCGAATCCTGACCTTCCTCGACCCGGAGAGCGATCCGCTTGGCACCGGCTGGAACATCATTCAGTCCAAGGCGGCGATCGGTTCGGGCGGCGTGTTCGGCAAAGGCTGGCTGATGGGCACGCAGTCGCACCTGGACTTCCTCCCGGAAAGCCACACCGACTTCATCATTGCGGTGCTCGGCGAAGAATTCGGGCTCGTGGGAATCTGCGCGCTGCTGCTGATCTACCTGTTACTGATTGGCCGCGGGCTGGTGATCACCGCTCAGGCGCAGACGCTCTACGGCAAGCTGCTCGCGGGCAGCCTGACCATGACCTTTTTTGTTTACGTTTTCGTCAATATCGGTATGGTCAGCGGTCTGCTGCCGGTCGTAGGCGTGCCGTTGCCCTTCATTAGCTACGGCGGAACTTCGCTGGTGACGCTGCTGTCAGCGTTTGGTGTTTTGATGTCGATCCACACGCATCGCAAATGGATCGCTCAGGTTTGATTAAGGTGAAGAACTCAATGCAAGTAGTGCGTGGCTGGGCTGCTCGATATGCGCCGCTGGTCGGTCTGATGGGCATCTTCGGCTCAGTGCAGGAATCACTTGCCGGTGACTATGACGGCTCTCCTCAAGTCGCCCAGTTCGTCAGCGAAATGACCCGCGATTATGGTTTCGCGGGCGAGCAACTGATTGATGTGTTCCGCGATGTGCAGCGTAAGCAGGCGATTCTCGATGCCATTTCGAGGCCCGCCGAGCGCGTCAAACCGTGGAAGGATTATCGACCGATGTTCCTCACCGACGCGCGCGTTGCCCGGGGCGTCGACTTCTGGCGTCAGCACGAGGCCGCCCTGGCGCGCGCCGAGCAAGAGTACGGTGTGCCGGCCCAGGTGATCGTTTCGATTATCGGGGTAGAGACGTTTTTCGGCCGCAATACCGGTAATTATCGGGTGATGGACGCGTTGTCGACGCTGGCGTTCGACTATCCTCCGCGGGCTGATTTCTTCCGCAAGGAGCTGCGTGAGTTCTTGCTGCTGTCCCGCGATCAGCAGGTCGACCCACTGACGCTCAAAGGCTCATACGCCGGGGCCATGGGGCTGCCCCAGTTCATGCCGAGCAGCTTTCGCGCCTACGCCGTGGATTTCGACGGCGACGGCCACATCAACATCTGGAATGACCCGGATGATGCGATCGGCAGCGTGGCCAGCTATTTCCAGCGTCACGGCTGGGTGGCCGGCCAGCCGGTTGTGAGCCGCGCGGACGTGCGTGGTGACCGTGTTGACGAGGGCTTGAGCCCTGGCATTGATCCGGTGAAAAACGTTGGGGAGTTGCGAGCGTTGGGCTGGGCGAGTCATGATGCGCTGCGCGACGACATGCCGGTCACGGCGTTTCGCCTCGATGGGGACAAAGGCCCTGAATACTGGATGGGTTTGAAGAATTTTTACGCAATCACGCGATACAACCGCAGCGTGATGTACGCCATGGCCGTGCATCAGCTGTCTGAAATGCTTGTTCAAGCCCGGGACGTCAAGTAATGCGGTCACTGCCGATGCAACAACCATTGAAACTGATGGCCTTCACGGCGCTGACTTTGCTGATCGTCAGTTGCTCCACCAGCCGCCCGACGACCTCGACGCAGCGGCAGCAGGGCAACGTGATCCGCGCGCAGCCGGGGTTGGACATCAATAGGGCGCACAAAGACGGCGCGCCCTGGTGGGACGTTGACGTTTCGCGCATCCCCGACGCCATTCCGACCTTGCACACCGGCCCCTACAAAGCCAACCCGTACACCGTGCTGGGCAAGACCTATTTCCCGCTCAGCGATTCCAAGACCTATTCCCAGACGGGAACGGCGTCCTGGTATGGCACCAAATTCCACGGCCAGAACACCGCCAACGGCGAGGTCTATGACCTGTACGGCATGAGCGCGGCGCACAAGACGCTGCCGCTGCCCAGCTACGTTCGCGTCACCAATCTGGACAACAACCGCACGGTGATCCTGCGGGTCAACGATCGCGGCCCGTTCTATTCCGACCGCATCATCGACTTGTCCTACGCGGCGGCGAAGAAACTCGGTTATGCCGAAACCGGCACGGCGCGTGTAAAAGTCGAAGGTATCGATCCTTCTCAGTACTGGGCTCAGCGCGGCAAACCGGCGCCGCTGATGCTGGATCAGCCGCAAGTGGCGAGCAGCAATCCACCGCCTCGGCAGCCAGCGGCGCCGGTGATTACCGCATCGGCGGGTACGATCGAGCAATGGACACCGCCCCCGCAGCAGCACGCCGCTCCGGTCACGCCCGTACCGATCGACGCAAAAAAAAACGCTTCAGGACAAGCATCTGGGCTGTTTCTCCAAGTGGGAGCCTTCGCCAACCCGGACGCTGCGGAACTCCTGAGATCGAAATTGAGCGGGATGGTCCGAGCGCCGGTGTTCGTGAGTTCGATCGCACGCAATCAACAGACGCTTTATCGCGTGCGGATGGGACCGGTCGACACGCCGGGTGAAGCCCAGCAACTGCAAAACAGCGTAAGGTCGGCCAATCTCGGCTCGCCAAGCGTCGTTACGTCGGACCAGTAGTGCCTTTATCAGCGATGCCCGCCCCGGCAACGGAGGCGAGTTTCGCCGCCTGACCGACGACGTGCCGACCGGGTTTGTCGTTGTCAGCAGCTTTTCACGGCATGTTCTGTAGAATGTGAGCCCGTTTGCCGGGGTAGCCCGGCACCCGCTTTGCCCGCAAGGGCATGTTTGCCCATTAGCATTTTCGAGAGACGGATGAACATCACCAGCTTTGCAAAACGCCTTTGCCTGCTTATCCCGCTATTCACCGCGCCTGCCGTGTTTGCGGCAGAACAGATGACGCCATCGCCACCGCAACTGGCTGCCAAGGCTTATGTGCTGATGGACGCCAACAGCGGCAACGTTCTGGTCGAAAACAATGGCGACCAGCGCCTGCCACCGGCCAGTCTGACCAAGCTGATGACCGCCTACATCGCCACGCTGGAAATCCGTCGCGGCCAGATCGGCGAAAACGACCCTGTGACCGTCAGCGAAAACGCCTGGCGCACCGGCGGCTCGCGGATGTTCATCAAGGTGGGCAGCCAGGTCACCGTCAGCGACCTGCTGCACGGCATCATCATTCAGTCGGGTAACGACGCCAGCGTTGCGCTTTCCGAGCACATCGCCGGCAGCGAAGATGCCTTCGCCGACCTGATGAACAAGACCGCTGCCGACCTGGGCATGGTCAACAGCCACTTCATGAACCCGACCGGCCTGCCGAATCCTGATCACTACGCCACCGCCCATGACATGGCCCTGCTGGCACGCGCGATCATTCACGAAGACCCGGCTCACTACGCGATCTACTCGCAGAAAGAGTTCTTCTGGAACGGCATCAAGCAGCCAAACCGCAACCTGCTGCTGTGGCGTGACAAGACCGTCGACGGTCTGAAAACCGGTCACACCGAAGAAGCCGGCTACTGCATGGTGTCCTCGGCCGTTCGTGATGGCATGCGTCTGATTGCTGTGGTGTTCGGCACCAACAGCGAGCAGGCACGTGCTGCGGAGACCCAGAAGCTGCTGACCTACGGTTTCCGCTTCTTCGAAACCCAGACCTTCTATCAGAAAGGCACCGAGCTGGCTCAAGCGCCGGTCTGGAAAGGCACCGAGCGTCAAGTCAAAGCCGGTCTGGCAGAAGACCTGACCATGACCATGCCAAAAGGCGAGCTGAAGAAGCTGGCCGCCAGCATGACCATGAATCCACAGCTGGTTGCTCCGATCGCCAAAGGCGACGTTATCGGCAAGGTTGAGGTCAAGCTGGACGACAAGGTCGTGCACAGCGCCAACCTGATCGCCCTCGACGCCGTCGAGGAGGGTGGCATCTTCCGCCGCCTGTGGGATAGCATCCGCTTGTTCTTCTACGGTCTGTTCAACTGATCAACGATTGATCAAAAGCTGACCGTTGCTCCGTACGCCCCCGTCGCTGACCGCGCCGGGGGCCTGTCCGTTTTCCGGCTTACGAGGCCGTTACTGCCATGACAGATTCCGAAGTAAAAGCGCCAAAAATCGAATTTCCCTGCGCCGACTATCCGATCAAGATCATCGGCGACACGGGCGTGGGCTTCAAAGACAGAGTCATTGAGATTCTTGAGAAACACGCGACCGTTGACATGAAAACCCTGGCCGAGCGCCAGAGCAGCAACGGCAAGTACACCACCGTTCAGCTGCATATCATTGCCACCGGGCAAGACCAGCTTTACGACATCAACAGCGAATTGCGGGCCACCGGCTTCGTGCACATGGTGCTGTGATGGGCGCGGTTCTGGGCTTTCGTGAACTCGGGCTGACCGACTACGAGCCCACCTGGCAGGCCATGAAACGCTTTACCGATGGTCGCGACCGCGAAACCGCCGATGAGGTCTGGCTTGTGCAGCATCCGCCGGTGTTCACCCAGGGCCAGTCCGGCAAGCCCGAGCATTTGTTGCTGCCGGGGGATATCCCGGTGGTGCAGGTCGATCGCGGCGGCCAAGTGACTTATCATGGCCCCGGCCAACTGGTTGCTTACTTGCTGCTGGACGTGCGACGTCTGGGCTTTGGCGTTCGCGAGCTGGTCACGCGGATTGAGCGTAGCTTGATCGACCTGCTGGCCAGTTACGGCGTAGACGCAGCTGCCAAGGCTGACGCGCCGGGTGTGTACGTCGATGGCGCCAAGATCGCCTCACTGGGGCTGCGCATCCGCAATGGCTGTTCGTTTCACGGCCTTGCGTTGAACGTCGATATGGATCTGAACCCTTTTAAACGGATTAATCCCTGCGGGTATGCGGGGCTGGCGATGACCCAGCTGCGCGAACAGGCAGGTCCGATTGAATTTGCCGAGGTTAGTGCCCGGCTGCGTGCGCAGCTCGTCAACCACCTCGACTACGCTGAGCAGACGACCCTAACGGGCGGAATGGATTGATATGACTACCGCGTATGAGGCAGCTGACACTGTCGTGAATACAGAGAATGCCGTACAGACCCTGATCCCGACAGTGAGCGTGGCCACGCCTGAGCGTGTGGCCCGTCCGAAAGTGGAGGCGGGCGTGAAGCTGCGCGGCGCGGAAAAAGTCGCGCGCATCCCGGTGAAGATCATCCCGACGGTCGATCTGCCGAAGAAGCCTGACTGGATTCGCGTGCGCATCCCGGTCTCGCCTGAAGTCGACCGTATCAAAGCGCTGCTGCGCAAGCACAAGCTGCACAGCGTGTGCGAAGAGGCATCTTGCCCGAACCTGGGCGAGTGCTTCTCTGGCGGCACCGCGACCTTCATGATCATGGGTGACATCTGCACCCGTCGCTGCCCATTCTGCGACGTCGGCCATGGACGTCCGAAAGCGCTGGACACCGATGAGCCGAAGAACCTGGCCGTCGCCATCGCTGACCTGAAACTCAAATACGTCGTGATCACCTCCGTTGACCGTGACGACCTGCGCGACGGCGGTGCTCAGCACTTCGCCGACTGCATCCGTGAGATCCGCCTGCTGTCGCCGAACGTGCAGCTGGAGACCCTGGTCCCGGATTACCGTGGCCGCATGGACATCGCGCTGGAAATCACCGCCGCGACGCCGCCAGACGTCTTCAACCACAACCTGGAAACCGTGCCGCGCCTGTACAAGGCTGCGCGCCCGGGTTCGGATTACCAGTGGTCGCTGACCTTGCTCAAGCGCTTCAAGGAAATGGTCCCCCACGTGCCGACCAAATCCGGGCTGATGCTGGGACTGGGCGAGACTGACGAAGAAGTCATCGAGGTCATGCAGCGCATGCGCGAGCACAACATCGACATGCTGACCCTGGGCCAATACCTGCAACCGTCGCGCAACCATTTGCCGGTGCAGCGCTTCGTGCACCCGGACGTCTTCGACTGGTTCGCCGAAGAAGGCTACAAAATGGGCTTCAAGAACGTCGCTTCCGGCCCGCTGGTCCGCTCCTCGTACCACGCGGACGAACAAGCCAAGCTGGTCAAGTCGCTGCTCACAGCAGGCTGATCACAGCGTCGTAAATGCAAAAAAACGGGCCGGATAGAAATATCCGGCCCGTTTTTTTGTGTTGCGTTTGATTCTGCGCAGTTACGGCTGGCGCAACTGCTGCAGCAATTCCTGGGTCGGATACCCGTCTGCAGGCCAGCCAAAGGATTGTTGTGCACTGCGAATCGCTTTACGTGTGTTGGCGCCGATGATCCCGTCCGGGGCGCCCGCGTCGTACTGGCGGGCAGAGAGCAGCGTCTGCAGTTCAATGCGCTCGGAGCGGCTCAACGGACGATCGCCGCGCGGCCAGCTGCCCTGCACATAACCGCCACCATTGAAGCGCTCGGACAGCAAACCGATCGCCAGCGCATAGGACGACGAGTTGTTGTACTTGAGGATGGCGCGGAAGTTATCCATCACCAGAAAGGCCGGACCTTTGTAGCCTGCGGGCAGCAGCAAGGCGGCTTGCTGTTGCAGCACGTTGGCCGGCAGCGCAGAACCGTTCGGCAGCTTCAGCCCCAGCTGTTGCCATTCACTGATGGATTTACGGGTTGAAGCGTCGGCCAGTGCGTAATCGAAACCTTGAGCCAATTGCACTTCGAAGCCCCACGGCTGGCCTTTCTGCCAGCCGGAGCTTTGCAGGTAATGGGCAGTGGAAGCGAGCGCATCGCTGGGGGAGTTCCAGATATCACGGCGACCGTCGCCGTCGAAGTCCACCGCGTGGGTGTTGTAGGTCGTCGGAATGAACTGCGTCTGGCCCATGGCGCCTGCCCACGAGCCGAGCATGCTCGGCGCATCGATGTCGCCGTGCTGAATGATCTGCAGGGCGGCAATCAACTGGTCCTGGGCGAACTGTGGTCGGCGTCCCTCGTAGGCCAGCGTGGCCAGCGAGCGAATCACCGACTGAGTGCCCTGGAACTGGCCGAAGCTGCTCTCCATGCCCCACACGGCGACCAGTGCCTGCCGATCAACGCCATAACGCTGCTCGATGGCGCTCAGCGCGTCGGCGTATTGATTGAGCAAGGCCTGACCCTTGCGCACGCGCACGGCGGACATGGCGCCGTCGAGGTATTCCCACACCGGGCGACTGAATTCCGGCTGGCTGCGATCGGCCTTGACCACGCTCATGTCGGGCGTGATGCCAGCAAAGGCGTTATCGAACACCTCGGGGCGCACACCGGCGTTCAGCGCCAGAGCACGGAACTGGCTCTGCCACTCACTGAAAGTCATTGCGGGCTGTATTTCAAAGTTGCCGTTGTCAGGCTGCGCAACAGCGCCGGAGGGCGCGGGCAGACTTTTGACAACTTGCGCCGCGGGTGCGGCCTGGAGCGGGGTGGCAACGGCAGCGGTAGGCTGCTCGGCACAGGCAACCAGCGCAAAGAGGCTGGAGGCGGCGATCAACTGGCGAAGGTGCCAGCGACGGGGAAAGCTTGGGGGCATTCTGGGGTCCACAGGGCTAAACCGGAAGGTACAGACCTTAACATGCCGGCCCTGTTGGTGGGGCGTCAGTCAGTAACCTGAAGTTTTCAAGCCGCCATAACGGAAGAAGCCTCCCAGCCTTTAGACTGGAAGGCTTCGCGGCGGTAGCTGCCTTTGCCTTTGCCGGGTTGTTCCTGACGGCTGCGGAACAGTGGCTGGGCGATGATGGATTTGGCCTTGTTCGGCCGCTTTTTGGCTTTGCTCATGGCGTTCTCGCTCAAGTGGTGGGATGGAGCAGCGGGGATATTCTGCCAGTTTGGCGCCGCTGTCCAATTAACCTGAGCTATCGAACCGTTACCGATTATTCCGCCGGCAATGCCAGTCGTTGCCCTGCCATCAGCAGCGTCAGTCGACTCAGGCTGCTCCAGACCGAGCCTTGCGCCTGGCCTTTGATTTGCGCGTCGATATGTTGGGCGTCCATCAACAGCTGACCCCAGCGTCGCGCGGAGTGGCGTTGCAGGGCCTTGCTCATCAACGGTTTGCGCTTGTCCCAGATGGGCGGCCGTGCCTGGCTGAAGGCTTTGTCCAGCGGGATGCCCTGACTGAACTGCAACGCCAGATTGGCCAGCACACGAAGCTCACGGGAAAGCGCCCAGAGAATCACAGGAGGCTCAACGCCTTCGCCGCGCAGCCCTTCGAGCATTCGCAGCGCATGCGCCGCTTCGCCATTGAGGATCGCGTCGGTCAGCCCGAAGACATCGAAGCGCGCGCTATCGGCCACCGCAGCCTGCACGGTCTCAACCGTAATCTGGCCTTCGTCGGCCATGAGCTTGAGCTTTTCAATCTCCTGCGCAGCCGCCAGCAGATTGCCTTCCACCCGCGCGGCGATCAGTTCGATGGCGTCCGGCGTTGCTGCGAGGCCGGCCTGTGACAGGCGCTGACGAATCCATTGCGGCAACTGGCTGGCGTCCACCGGCCAGATCTGCACGAACTGGGTTTGTGGCCCTTCGACCAGCGCCTTGCCCCATTTGGTTTTCTGCGCCGAGCCGTCGAGCTTGGGCAGGCTGATCAGCAGCAGCGTGTCCTCGGCAGGACGGCCGCAGTACTCCAGCAATGCGGCAGCACCTTTGTCGCCGGGTTTGCCGGACGGCAGGCGCAACTCCAGCAGCCTGCGCTCGGCGAACAGCGACATGCTTGCGCCCGCCTGGAGCAGGGTGCCCCAGTCGAAGCTCGAATCGGCGCTGAATACCTGACGCTCGTCATAGCCTTGCTGACGCGCAGCCGCACGGATGGCGTCGCACGCCTCCTGACATTGCAGCGGGTCATCGCCGCTGACGATGTAGACGGGCGCAAGAGTGCCTTGCAAGTGTTTGGAAAGCTGGGCGGGGGCGAGTTTCATGGGTCAGAAAAGATCGGGGCCGGCGAACCGGCCCCGATGCCGTCACTTGGACGGGATTTCGATAGGCGACTGTTGTGGCGTCTCGTCGCGAATGCGCTGAGCAGCGGCCTCGGCATCAGCCTGGGCGCGGGCAGCGGCGTCAGCTTTGGCTTGCAGCTCGTCGAGACGTTGAGGCGACAGCTGTTGCAGACGGGCCAATACCTTCTGCACGAGGTCAGTGCGCATTTCCTTACGGATCTGATCGGCTTCCTGGTCAGAGCCGATCAGGTTGTTGCCGTCATGCACGAAAACCTTCTGCGACTGCACTGAGTCATCGATCAGCAGGACGTCCTTGCTACCGTGGATCTCATACTTCAGCACGGTGGTCAGTTCGTATTCGGCGGAACGACCCGAGCCGGCGTAGCTCGCGGTGCGCTGGGCTTCGTCTTCACGGGCGATGAACAATTTGTACTGGGCGCCGGTGTAGACGTGTACGCCGCTGTTGGTCAGGGTCTGACGCAGTTGAGTGACGACGTCGCCATAGGCGTCTCGGGCGCTCACGTCCAGTTCCTTGAGCGACAGGGCATTGGTGCCAGTGCCGCGCAGCTGGAAACCGCAGGCGCTCAGCAGAACCGCGAGTCCCATTACCAGCAGATTGCGTTTGATCATCTTGTTGCTCCCTTGAATCCGTTAGAGCCCGGCACCCCGGGTTCTTGAAATTGATGCGGCGCCTGCAGGCAGGCGCCCGATTGCGTCAGCTGGCGACGATGTTAACCAGTTTGCCCGGCACCACGATCACTTTGCGGATCGTCAGGCCGTCGATGAAGCGCAGGACGTTTTCGTTGATCCGTGCGGCAGCCTCGACTTCTTCGCGGGTGGCGCTGGCCGGCATCTCGATGTGGCCACGCAGCTTGCCATTGACCTGAATCACCAATTGCAACGTGTCCTGCACCAGTGCCGAGTCATCGACCACAGGCCAGCCGGCGTCGATGATCGGGTCGGAGTGGCCCAGCGCAGCCCACAGCTCGTGGCTGATGTGCGGGGTGATTGGCGCCAGCAACAGCGCGACGGTCTCCAGACCTTCCTGCAACAGCGCGCGGTCCTGAGTCGAAACCTGCGGCGCCTTTTCCAGGACGTTCATCAGCGTCATCACCTGAGCGATGGCGGTGTTGAATTTGTGATGCTGCCCAACGTCCTGACCAGCTTGCTTGATGGCCAGGTGAATCGAGCGGCGGATGGCCTTCTGGTCGTCGTTCAGAGCGGTTTTGTCGAGTGCGCCTGCAGCGCCCGCCGTCACGTGGGCCTGAGCCAGACGCCAGACGCGCTTGAGGAAGCGGTGCGAGCCTTCCACGCCAGAGTCAGACCATTCCAGGCTCATGTCAGGCGGCGAGGCGAACATCATGAACAGCCGGCAGGTGTCGGCGCCGTACTGGTCGATCATCGACTGAGGGTCGACGCCGTTGTTCTTCGATTTGGCCATCTTTTCGATGCCGCCGATTTCAACCGGGTGGCCGTCGGCAATCAGTTTGGCACCGATGATTTTGGCTTTGCTGTCGCGTTCGAACTCAACGTCTGCCGGGTTGAACCAGGTTTTGCTGCCGTTGGCTTCCAGACGGTAGAACGTCTCGGCCACGACCATGCCTTGGGTCAACAGGTTCTTGAACGGCTCGTTGGAGCTAACCAGGCCTTCGTCGCGCATCAGCTTGTGGAAGAAGCGCGCGTACAACAAGTGCAGGATCGCGTGTTCGATACCGCCGATATACTGATCAACCGGCAGCCAGTGATTCGCGGCCTTCGGGTCGACCATACCGCCTTCGTAATGAGGCGAGGCGTAGCGGGCGAAATACCACGAGGACTCGACGAAGGTGTCCATGGTGTCGGTTTCGCGCTTGGCCGGTGCGCCGCAGGTCGGGCAACTGCACTCGTAAAACTCGGGCATGCGCGCCAGCGGTGAGCCCGCGCCGTCCGGTACCACGTCTTCAGGCAGCTTGACCGGCAGTTGATCTTCCGGGACAGGCACGTCGCCGCACGTGTCGCAGTGAATGATCGGAATCGGGCAGCCCCAGTAGCGCTGACGGCTGATGCCCCAGTCGCGCAGGCGGAACTGGGTGCGTGAGTTGCCCAGTTCTTTCTTGAGCAGCGCGGCTTCCATGGCGTCGAATGCGCCGGCGAAATCCAGGCCGTCGAACTCACCGGAGTTGATCAACTGACCGTGCTCGCCGTATGCGTCCTGCCACGGTGCAGGGGTTTCATCGCCCGCACTGGTGCGCACAACGGCTTTGATGGGCAGGCTGTACTTGGTCGCGAATTCAAAATCACGTTCGTCATGGGCAGGAACAGCCATGACCGCGCCGTCGCCGTAATGCATCAGCACGTAGTTGGCGACCCACACCGGCAGTTTCTCGCCGGTCAGCGGGTGTTCGACGAACAGCGAGGTCGGCAGGCCTTTCTTTTCTTGGGTGGCGACGTCGGCTTCGGCGACGCTGCCGCTTTTGCATTCGTTGATGAACGCTTGCAGCTCGGGATTGTTCTGCGCAGCCAGGGTCGCCAGCGGGTGCTCGGCGGCAACGGCCACGTACGTCGCGCCCATCAGGGTGTCGGGACGGGTGGTGAAGACTTTCAGGGTGCCGGCTTCGCCGATGGACGCCTGGTCGTACGGAAACTGCACTTCCATGCCGCGGGATTTGCCGATCCAGTTGCGCTGCATGGTCTTGACCTGTTCAGGCCAGCCCGGCAACTCGTCGAGGCTCTCCAGCAGCTTATCCGCGTAGGCGGTGATCTTGAAGTAGTACATCGGGATTTCGCGTTTTTCGATCACCGCGCCCGAACGCCAGCCGCGCCCGTCGATGACTTGCTCGTTGGCCAGGACGGTCTGGTCGACCGGGTCCCAGTTCACGGTACCGTTCTTGCGGTAGATCACGCCTTTTTCGAACAGGCGAGTGAACAGCCATTGTTCCCAGCGGTAGTAATCGGGTTTGCAGGTAGTGATCTCGCGGGACCAGTCGATCGCCAGACCCAGGCTCTTGAGCTGGTTCTTCATGTAGGCGATGTTTTCGTAGGTCCACTTGGCAGGGGCGACGTTGTTCTTCATCGCGGCGTTTTCCGCCGGCATGCCGAATGCGTCCCAGCCCATCGGCTGCAGCACGTTTTTGCCCTGCATGCGCTGATAGCGGGCGATCACGTCGCCGATGGTGTAGTTGCGCACGTGACCCATGTGTAGCTTGCCGCTGGGGTAAGGGAACATCGACAGGCAGTAAAAGGTGTCCTTGCCTGGCTGTTCACTGACTTCAAAAGACTTTTGCTCGTCCCAGAAGGTCTGGGCGGCGGCTTCGATTTCGCGGGGCTGGTAGAGTTCGTGCATGGCTACTTTTGGCTGAAATGAGTGACCCTTGACCGCTTCTCGGCGTGGCCGGATCAGGAAGCCTTCGCATGCCAGACGAGGCCGTCCGCATTGCGATGCATCCCTGCCCGGTTGGGCGGAAGTGGATTTACAGGAAGCGCCGTAGCATACATGAGGCTACCAAGCCGAGGGAAACCCTGATTGCGTGCTCAAGACTCGGCATCTGCGGCATCCGCCGTTGGTCGCGGCATCGCGCCGGTTTTTGCAGTGGCGCTAAGCTCACTGACGGGGGTAAATGTTTATCTTCAGTGAGGTGAACGGATGGCAGAGCTGCAGCATGAAGTAGAGCAACCTGATGTGTATGACCGTTTGATCGATCGTCTGGGCCTGGCTCTGGACACGGCAAAAACAGCGGTGCGGCTTCGGAACGAATCCCCCGCCGAGCTTGAGTTGCGTGGCTTGAGTCACGCCGAGTTTCAGTTGATCGAGGCTTATCTGGGCAGAACCGAAGTCGCTCTCAAAGAAGATTTTCCGATCGTCACGAGGGCACGTTCCAGCACCTCACGGGAGCCTTCCGAGCCGATGCGAGCGCCCCATCCTCACGCCAATGTCATCTGGCTCAAGGATCAGCGCCGAGCCAAAGTGTCGGCAAAGTTGAGTCGCTACAGTTCCACCAAACATTTCAAGCGTTAACTTCTGCGGGGGCTGACCCCGGCCAATCGAGCATTGCTGCTTAGCGTCATTGCTTCTAGGCTTCGGGCATCTTTGGAGATGCCCGATGCCCTTTCGTTATTTCATCAAAAACCTGCTACTGCCTCCGGGCCTTTTCCTGCTGTTGTTGGTGCTTGCCTGGTGGTTGAGAAATCGCCGGCCAGTGTTGGCGCGGGTGCTGTTCGTCATCGGCGTTGGCGGCATGACCGCAATGAGTCTGCCCATTGTGGTGGAGTGGTCGGCGAAGGGTATCGAGCGCATTCCGCCGCTGCCGCAGAGCGAGTGGGCAACGCTGGCGCAGCGTGCGGACGCGATCGTGATTCTAGGGTCAGGCCGTGAGCGCAACGACCCGAGCTGGGGCACTGACATCCCGACGGGCGTTGCGCTGGAGCGCATGCGATACGCCGCGCGTCTGTCGAAGGCGTCCGGTTTGCCGATCCTCACCACCGGCGGGCTGCATTACGGTCAGCCGCCGAGCGAAGCGGCGATCATGGCCGATTCCCTGCGCGACGACTTTGGGGTGAATGTCCGTTGGCAGGAAGGGGAAAGCCGCACAACATGGGAAAACGCCAACATGACCGCCGCGATCTTGTTGCCCCAGGGCATCAAGCGCGTGGTCGTGGTCACCCAGGCGTGGCACATGCCGCGTTCGGTCTGGAGTTTCGAGAAGGCCGGATTCACCGTGGTCCCGGCGCCTGTGGGATTCCTCAGCGTGGACAATGCCCGCCCGTTCGGAGGCTGGACCCCGGAGGCGAGGGCAGTGTGGCAGAACGGGCAATTGCTCAACGAAGCGGCGGGGTTGGTGGGGTATCGGTTGTTTTACCGGTGACAGAATTGCCTTGGCGTCGTGGAGGAACCACGGTGGTGCGGTAGGCACTGTCCATGTGGGAGCGAGCTTGCTCGCGAAGAGGCCGGGGCAGCCGCTAGATCTTCGGCGGCTGATGTGCCGTCTTCGTGAGCAAGCTCACTCCCACAGGGTTGCGTTCGCTGCACGACGGCGCTGTGTCAGGACGCCGTGACCTCTATTGCAGAGAGCCAGCAACTGGCTCAGACCGCCTTCGCCATCCTGCCGGCAAAGAATGCCCAGCCGATCAGCAGCAGCGACAACACGATCAGCGGCCATGAGCGCCAGTGCAGGTACGGCGTGAGGTTTTGCATCGGGGTGACTTCGCCGTACATCACGGCGCGCTCGAACTGCGGCACGGTGGTGGTGATTTTGCCAAACGGGTCGATCAGCGCGCTGACGCCGTTGTTGGTGGCGCGGATCATCCAGCGGCCGGCTTCCAGTGCGCGCATCTGCGCCATCTGCAAATGCTGCAGCGGGCCGATGGAGGTGCCGAACCAGGTATCGTTACTGACCGTCAGCAGCAGATCGCTTTGCGCCGCCAGTCCTGCGGCGAACTCTGGATACACCACCTCATAACAAATGAACGGCGCGATTTCATAACCCTTCGCCTGTAACAGCGCTTGCCCGGACGGCCCGCGGGCAAAGTCGGACATCGGCAGGTTGAAAAACCCGATCAGCCCGCGCAACAGGTCCTGCAGCGGCACGTACTCACCAAACGGCACCAGCTTCTGTTTCAGGTAAGTGCCATCGCCTTCGCCGGTGACGGTAATGGCGTTGTAGTAACGGTATTCCCCATGGGTGCCTTTCTCACGCAGCGGCACGCCGGTGATCAGCGCCGAATCCCGGTCGGCCGCAAACTTGCCCATCACCGACAGGTAACCTTCGACCGATTCCTTGAGAACAGGCACCGCTGTTTCCGGCCAGATGATCAGGTCGGCTTTTTTCGAGGTGAACGTCATGTCGCGGTACAGGGCGAGTTGCGCGTTCAGTGCCGCCGGGTCCCACTTCATGCTCTGCTCGACGTTGCCCTGCATGGCCGCGACGGTCAGTGGCTGACCGGAAGGCTCGGTCCAGGCGTGATTTTTCAGCGCCAGCCCGGCAACCCACGGCGCCAGCAGCAACACGATGCCAGCCGCCAGCTTCGGCGCGCGTGTCCGCAAGCGGGGCAAGTTGCACAGCAAAGCGGCGCTCAGCGCGAGCACGAAGGAGATCAGCCACATGCCGCCCACTGGCGCGAGGCCTTTGAGGGGGCCGTCCAATTGGCTGTAGCCGGAATAGAGCCAGGGGAAACCGGTGAGGAACCAGCCGCGAAACATTTCCTGGCCGAACCACAGCGCCGCGAAGGCCAGTGAATCGGCCAGCGGGGCTTCGTTGCGGCGGATCCAGCGAGCCCAGATCCAGGCTGGCAGGGCGAAGAAGAATGCCACCGAGGCGCAGAACAGCACCATCAGGAACACGGCAAGCCAGACCGGCGCCTCTCCGTAGGTGTGGATGCTGACGTAAATCCAGCTGGTGCCGCCGCCGAACAGGCCAAACCCGTAGGACCAGCCGCGCCAGAGGGCCTGACGCGGTGTGAGGTCTCGCAGGCCGAGATAGAAAACCAGCAGCGCGACAATCGCCAGCGGCCAGATATCGAACGGTGCCAGGGCCAGGGTAATCAACGCGCCGGCCACCATGGCCAGCAGGTTACCGGGCCAGCCGGGGCGGGTGATCCAGCGCATTTACATTCCTTAAAGCGGGTAGGGCGTTACGTGCGGTTGATCGGGCTCAGGCGCAGCAAGTGAATACGACGGCTGTCGGCATTCAGAATGCGGAAACGGTACGCGCCGATTTCGGTGATTTCATTACGCTTGGGCAGGTGCCCGAACGCGTTCATCACCAGACCGCCCACGGTGTCGAATTCGTCATCGGAGAACCCGCTGTCGAAGAACTCGTTGAAGCTCTCGATCGGGGTCAGCGCCTTGACCAGGAAGTCGCCACTGGGCAGCGGCTTGATGTAGCTGTCTTCCTCGACATCGTGCTCGTCTTCGATGTCGCCGACGATTTGCTCAAGCACGTCTTCGATGGTCACCAGACCCGCCACGCCGCCGTATTCGTCGATGACGATGGCCATGTGATTGTGGTTGGCGCGGAATTCCCGCAACAGCACGTTCAGGCGCTTGGATTCAGGGACGAATGTCGCCGGGCGCAGCAGGCTTTTCACGTCGCCGCTGCCACCGTCTTCCTTGAGAATCAGCGGCAGCAGGTCCTTGGCGAGCAATACGCCCAGCACGTCATCGTGGCTTTCGCCGATGACCGGGTAACGCGAGTGCGCCGAGTCGATCACGGCTGGCAGAAACTCGCGTGGGGTCTGGCTGGCTTTGATGCTGATCATCTGCGAACGCGGCACCATGATGTCGCGGACCTGCAGGTCGGCGACTTGGATGGCACCTTCGACGATGGCCAGCGCTTCACTGTCCAGCAGCTTGTTCTGATGGGCTTCGCGCAGCAGCTCCAGCAGCTCCTGGCGGTTTTTCGGCTCATGGGCAAATGCCTGGGTCAGTTTGCCCAACCATGACTTTTGCCCGTTGCTCGATCGGTCTTCGCTCATAGCCCTTACTCGTGGTCCTTGGCTGATGTTTCTAAATGGGGTGTGTCGGAATGCGGGGTGTTGACGGTTTCGTCGTCGGCGTAAGGATCCGGATAGCCAAGCTTTGCAAGCAACTCCCGTTCCAGCGCTTCCATCTCTTCGGCTTCGTCATCATCGATGTGATCGTAGCCCAACAGATGCAGACAGCCATGAATCACCAGATGCGCCCAATGGGCGTCCGGTGACTTGCCTTGTTCAGCGGCTTCACGGGTGACGACAGGCACGCAAATGACCAGATCGCCCAACAGCGGGATGTCCAGCATCTCGTCGGGGACGTCGGCAGGAAACGACAGCACGTTGGTGGCGTAATCCTTGTGCCGCCACGTGTTGTTCAGCTCCCGGCCTTCGGTTTCGTCGACAAGGCGAATGGTCAGTTCCGAATCAGCCGAACGCTGGCGCAGGCCCATTTCACACCAGAGGCGGAACTGGGCTTCGCTTGGGGCGCTGGCCGCGCTCGCAAGTTGCAGATCCAGCTCAAGCATCGCGGCGAGTGTCCCGTGAACCCTGGGGAACGGCCGGGTTGTCGTTGCGTTCTTCGTAGCGCTCGTACGCTTCGACGATGCGCTGCACCAGCGGATGGCGCACGACGTCCTTGGGCTTGAAGTGGGTGAAGCTGATGCCCGGCACGTCCTTGAGCACGTCGATGACGTGGTTCAGCCCAGATTTCGTGCCCTTGGGCAAGTCGATCTGGGTGACGTCACCGGTGATCACGGCCGTGGAACCGAAGCCGATACGGGTCAGGAACATTTTCATCTGCTCGACGGTGGTGTTCTGACTCTCGTCGAGAATGATGAAGCTGTTATTAAGAGTGCGACCTCGCATGTAAGCCAGCGGCGCGACTTCGATCACCTGCTTCTCGATCAGCTTGGCGACGTATTCGAAGCCGAGCATTTCGTACAGCGCGTCATACAGCGGGCGCAGGTACGGGTCGATTTTCTGGGACAGGTCGCCGGGCAGGAAGCCGAGCTTTTCGCCCGCTTCTACGGCAGGACGCACCAGCAGGATGCGGCGGATGGTCTCGCGCTCAAGCGCATCCACCGCAGCGGCCACCGCCAGATAGGTTTTGCCGGTACCGGCCGGGCCGATGCCAAAGTTGATGTCGTTGGCGAGGATTTCCTTCACGTACCGCTGCTGATTCAAGCCACGCGGGCGAATCATGCCTTTCTTGGTACGCAGAGCGACGCCGACTTCGGCAGCAGGGTGGTTGTCCAGCTCTTCGACGCCGGACTCCTGCAGGAACAGATGAACCATGTCCGGGGACAGTTCGGTCGCTTTCGTTTCCCGATACAGCCGGCGCAGCAGGTTTTCTGCCGAGGTGGTTTGTTTGCGCTCGCCGATCATCTCGAACTGGGCTCCGCGATTGCGGATCTCGATGTTCAGGCGCTGTTCGATCAAGCGCAGGTGCTCGTCGAATTGCCCGCACAGATTGGCGAAGCGGTGAGCCTCGATAGGTTCGAGGCTGAAGCGATGTGGTTCGATAGGTGCGTTCAAAGTGGTTTTGGGCCGCCCGACGGCAATGTGAAGTGACGTGAAGGATAACCCCTGCAGGCAGTGTCCGGAAGGGTTCACTCACTAATGGATAAATGAGGTGCGCAGACGCCCGGCAGGGTGCCCTCTAACAGACAGCCTGCCGGCCTTGCGAACTGAATCGCGCGCCGGTGCAGCCGACGTATGGCTGCTGTCCGGCACCTGATTCTGTGCCCGTGCCTGCGCACAAACAATCATGCGTGGCGATTACATTGGGGCGCTTTGGCTTATTGCAACAACGACCCGCGCAGTGAGTGAGGTTGGGCGCTGTCGATGTAAACGTCGGTGAACTGGCCGATCAGCCGGGGGTTGTCGCAGCGGAAATTCACGATCCGGTTGTTCTCGGTACGGCCCTGCAGTTCGCCGGGGTCCTTCTTCGAGTAATCGGTGACCAGAATGCGCTGCACAGTGCCGGCCATCTTGCGGCTGATGTCCAGGCCCTGACGGTTGATCAGGTCCTGCAGCTGCTTGAGGCGTTCTTTCTTCACCTCTTCGGAAGTGTCGTCGGCCAGATCGGCCGCGGGTGTGCCGGGGCGCGCGCTGTAAACGAAGGAGTAGGAGAAATCCATGCCGACGTCTTCCACCAGCTTCATAGTTTGCAGGTGATCCTTCTCGGTTTCGCCCGGGAAGCCGACGATGAAGTCGGAGCTGATGCAGATGTCCGGCACCGCTGCGCGCAACTTGCGCAGGCGTGACTTGTACTCGAGTACGGTGTGATTGCGTTTCATGGCCGCGAGAATCCGGTCGGAACCTGATTGCACGGGCAAGTGCAGATGCTTCACCAGTTCCGGTACTTCCGCGTGGGCCTGAATCAGGCTGTCGGAGAATTCCAGCGGGTGCGAGGTGGTGTAGCGAATGCGGTCGATGCCGTCGATGGCGGCAACCACCCGAATCAGTTCGGCCAGATCAGCAAGGCGCCCGTCGTGGGTCGTGCCACGGTAGCCGTTGACGTTCTGGCCCAGCAGGGTCACTTCACGCACGCCGTTCTCGGCCAGGTGAAGCACCTCGTTGATGACGTCGTCGAACGGCCGGCTGACTTCTTCGCCACGGGTGTAAGGCACCACGCAGAACGTGCAGTACTTGCTGCAGCCTTCCATCACCGACACATAAGCGCTCGGGCCATCGACACGGGGCTCGGGCAAGTGGTCGAATTTTTCGATTTCCGGGAACGAGACGTCGACCTGAGGCAGGCGCGTGATGCGCGCGGCGTCGATCATTTCCGGCAGACGGTGCAGGGTCTGCGGGCCGAACACCACGTCGACGTACGGCGCGCGATCGCGGATGGCCGCGCCTTCCTGACTCGCCACGCAGCCACCGACGGCGATGACCATTTCCGGATTTGCCAGCTTCAATTCGCGCCAGCGGCCAAGCTGGGAGTACACCCGGTCCTGCGCCCGCTCGCGAATCGAGCAGGTGTTGAGCAGGATGACGTCAGCGTCTTCCGCCCGTGCGGTGACTTCCAGTGCTTGATGTTCGCCCAGCAGATCGACCATGCGCGAGCTGTCGTACTCGTTCATCTGGCAACCGTGGGTTTCGATGTAAAGCTTCTTGGCCATGCGGGGGTTCATCAGGTGATTCAAAGAACCGCGCATTATAGGGATGCGGGCCCCGGCTTCCTAGCGTCGTCTAACCAGCGGCATGCTATAGTTCGCGCCCTTTTCAAAACGCTGATCACTGCCTGCCTGTTATGACCAAACGCGAAGCTCCAATCTACAAGGTGATTTTTCTCAACCAGGGACAGGTGTTCGAGATGTACGCCAAACAGATCTATCAGAGCGATCTGTGGGGTTTTCTGGAAGTGGAAGAATTCGTCTTCGGCGAGCGCACCACCGTTGTGGTCGACCCTAGCGAAGAGAAACTCAAAGCGCAGTTCGATGGCGTTGTGCGCAGCTTTGTGCCGATGCACTCGATCGTGAGGATCGATGAAGTGGAGCGGATGGGCACCGCGAAGATTTCCGAAGCGCGTCACACCGGCAACGTCATGCCGTTTCCGATGCCGATGCCGGACAAGTAATCCCGGTTAAGGCTTGGCGCTGTCGTCAGGGAAGGGCGCAAACGGTGTGCGTCCTTCAGCGGTCTGCAGCTCCAGCAGGTATTTGCGGAAGATCTGCCCGAGCACTTGGGTGGCCACTTCCAGATCTTCGCGCTTCATCTGCGCGGACACTTCATCCGCCTGATCCAGCGCATCTTCCGAACCGTTCACCGCCGCCATCTTCAGCACGATGTACGCCTGAATGTTATTGGCCTGCACCCCTTCGCCACGAAAGAACATCAAACCCAGCTGGTACTGCGCCTGAGCATGTCCTTGCAACGAAGCTTTTTCGAAATAGTTGAGCGCCTGGGGCAGATCGCGCGGCGCACCTTTGCCCTCGTAGTAGAACTCCCCTAACTCGTATTGCGCCTGCGCATCCCCATCCTGAGCCGCCTGCTGACAAGCGGACAACGCTGCTGGCAGGTTGTCTGGCTGGGTATTGAGGGTGCAACGACCCACCGCCGGGATCAACAACGAGTTGCCACCTGCATTTGCCAGCAGGGGATGAAGAAGCAACAGGCAGCCCAATGCAAGGGTGCGGCCGGTGCGATTCATGGAAGTCGACTTACCTCTGAAAAAGGTGCGGGCATGCCCGTCCAGCGAAACGTGCTGGCTGCGCATTATGAAATAAGCGAGGGCAACCTTACAAAGTCTTTACTGATTTTCTGCTGCGCGGGCTTGATTACCCTGAATTCAGGGAGGTTGAGCAGGCTGCAGGTAGGCGGGCGGACTCCGTTCCGCCCGCTAAGCCCGTCATTTCAGTTGAGCGAAGGCCTTTTCGGCCGCATCCAGCGTCTGCTGCAACTCCGCGTCGCCGTGGGCGATTGAGGTGAAGCCCGCTTCGAACGCGCTCGGCGCCAGGTACACGCCGCCTTCCAGCATCAGGTGGAAGAACTGCTTGAAGCGATTGGCGTCGCTGGTCATTACGTCCTGGAAGGTGACGATTTCTTTGGCGTCGCTGAAGTACAGGCCGAACATGCCGCCCGCCTGTGTGGTCACGAACGGGATGCCGGCGGCATCAGCGCGCTGTTGCAGGCCTTCCAGCAGGCGCGTGGTGAAGGCGCTCAGTTCGTCGTGGAAACCCGGACGGCTGATCAGGCGCAGCGTTGTCAGGCCCGCCGCCATCGCCAGCGGATTACCCGACAGCGTGCCAGCCTGATACACCGGGCCCAGGGGCGCGATGTGCGACATGATTTCGCGCTTGCCGCCGAAACAGCCGACCGGCATGCCGCCACCGATGATCTTGCCGAAAGTGCTCAGGTCCGGCGTCACGCCGTAATAGGCCTGCGCTCCGCCGAGGGCGACCCGGAAACCGGTCATCACTTCATCAAAAATCAGCACCACACCGTGCTCGTCGCAGGCCTCGCGCAGACCTTGCAGGAAACCCGGCGCAGGCGGCACGCAGTTCATGTTGCCGGCAACCGGCTCGACGATGATGCACGCCACTTCCTGGCCGACGTCAGCCAGCATCGTCTTGACCGCTTCGATGTCGTTGAACGGCAGGGTCAGCGTGTGCTTGGCGAACGCCGCCGGTACGCCGGGCGAACTCGGCACGCCAAGGGTCAGCGCGCCCGAGCCGGCTTTCACCAGCAGGCTGTCGGAGTGGCCGTGGTAGCAGCCTTCGAATTTGATAATGCTGTCCCGGCCGGTAAAACCTCGGGCCAGGCGAATCGCGCTCATGGTCGCTTCGGTGCCGGAGCTGACCATGCGCACCATCTCCATCGACGGCACGATCGAGCAGACCAGATCGGCCATCTCGGTTTCCATTGCGGTCGGCGCGCCGTACGACAGCCCGTGCTCCAACTGCTTGCGCACGGCATCCAGCACGTCCGGGTGGCTGTGACCCAGAATCATCGGACCCCACGAGCCGACGTAATCGACATAACGCTTGTCGTCTTCATCGGTGACGTAAGCGCCCACCGCGTGTTTGAAGAACAACGGCGTGCCACCGACGCTTTTGAAAGCGCGGACCGGCGAGTTGACGCCGCCGGGGATGTGTTTCTGGGCGTTGGCGAACAGGGTTTCAGAACGGGACATGATGAGGTCTCTGTTTGAATCGGGAATGAATGAGTGCGTAACCGGCCTGATCAAAAATCAGGCGGGCTTGAACAAATCGTTGAAAGCCCGTGCGCGGCGGGTGACTTCCTGAGTGGTTTCAGCGCCGAACAGCCCGTGCACGACGGCCAACAGATCGGCGCCGTGGGCCACCAGCGGCGCGGCGTTATCCAGGGTAATGCCACCAATCACCGCGATGGGCAGATTGATGCGCTTGCGCGCCTGGCTGAGCAGGTCGAGGCTGCAGGTGGGCGCGCCGGGTTTGGTCTGGGAATTGAAGAAGCGTCCGAAGGCAACATAGGTGGCGCCGTCGGCCTTGGCCTTGTCGGCCAGCTCCAGTTGCGCGTGGCAGGTCGCCCCGACAATGGCTTTGTGACCGAGCAGGGCACGGGCGTCCGGCAGTGAGCCGTCGGTTTGCCCAAGGTGCACGCCAACGCCCAGGCGCGCGGCCACTTCGGCGTCGTCGTTGATGATCAGGCGGGTCTTATAGCGCTCGCACAGCTTGAGCAGCGCCGAGGCCTCACGCAGGCGGCGGGTCTCGTCACCGGATTTGTCGCGGTATTGCAGCAGGGTCACGCCGCCATCGAGGGCGGCTTCGACGTAAGACAGGAATTTGCCGGCCAACAGCTGGCTGTCGGTCACGGCATACAAGCCACGTAATCTCATCAAGGTGCCTCTTTTTCGTGGCGTTACGAGCAGAAATCCAGCGGCAGGCGGCGCGGAACGAATTGTCCCCGGCCCAGCTGTTCGGCATCGCGCAGCGTGCGCCAAGTGTAGTCCAGCGCCATTTGCACAGCACCGATCAGGTCCTGACCCAGCGCCAGTCTTCCCGCCAGCGCGCTGGCCAGTGTGCAGCCGGAGCCGTGATAACTGCCCGGCAGGCGCTGGCAAGTAAAGGTGCGTGAATGCCCGCCGCGGATGTACAGACGGTTGTGAACTTCGTGCTCATCGCCATGACCGCCGGTGATTAACAAGTGCTCACAGAACGGCAGCAGCTTCTCGGCACATTCGTCGGCAGTGCCTTCGGGGAGCTCGGCGAGGATGCGCGCTTCCGGCAGGTTCGGCGTGGCGATGGTGGCGAGGGGCAGCAGACGCTCGCGCATGGCATAACCCACCTCGTCCTTGCCCAGTCGACCGCCGCCACCGGCGCGCAACACCGGATCGCAGACCATGGGCAGATGCGGATGAGCGGCCAGCAGTTCGACGATAGTTTCGACCATCTCCAGCGAACCCAACATCCCCAGCTTCACCGCCGCGACGGTGGAATCGTTGAGCACGGCATTGGCTTGCGCCAGCACCCACTCGCGATCCAGCACCCGAAAGTCAGTGACATTCACGGTGTCCTGAACGGTCAGGGCAGTAACGGCGGGAGCGGCGTGGCAACCCTGGGCGAGCAGGGCTTCGATATCTGCCTGCAAGCCGGCGCCGCCACTGGGGTCGTGGCCGGAGAGACAGAGGACAACAGGGCGGGAGCTATAGATATTCATGGTGCGCGAGCTTACCACTAAAGTTTTTGCCAGTGGGACCAGCTTCAGCCGGGAAGACGCCAGTACAAACACGATCAATTTTGCGGTGAGACATCCGACGCTTTCCCGGCTAAAGCCGGTCCCACTAAGTGAATTGCGTTCAGCCTGTACCACCAAGCAGTTTTCCGGCTAACGCCGTTTCTACTATGTGTATGCGGTATTTTTAGTAGGACCGGCTTCAGCCGGGAAGAGGCCGGTGCAAACACCATTGATTTTGCAGCGAGACATCTGACGCCTTCCCGCCTAAAGCAAGTCCTGCATGTGAAAGAGCCAGTCCCATCCAATGCACAGATTTAGATGGTGTCATCGAGCTATCAGTCGCTATCCTGTGGCGCTTGATCTGTTCCGCCAAAAGAGTAAATGCAAGTGCGTTGCCCGCTGACCCCCTCGACCGATACAACGGTCGCTCGCAGAATTGTGAAGCCGACCCACGATTCCACGGCGGCTCACGCCCTTCATCAGCGACGAGGGGGTGTCCCATGCGTCTGGTGCTGATCACTCTCCTCTGCCTGTTGCCGATGTTCGCCAGCGCCGTCGATTTCAATGAGAACACCCGCAGCCTGGCATTGGGGCGCGACACCCAAGTGTTCGAAGACCCCACCGGCGATGCCACCATCCAGCAAGTCTCGTCCCCCGAGGGCGCCGCGCGTTTCCGCCCCCTCGTCGGTCCGTCGCTCAACGCCGGTTACTCGCGCTCCGCCTTCTGGCTCAAGGTGCGACTGACCTATCGCCCCGCCAACCCAATGGCATCCGCCGACTGGTTACTGGAACTCGCCTATCCGCCCATGGACCACGTCGATCTGTACCTCGGCGACGGCGATGCGCGCCCCAGTCTGGCCTGGCAGACCGGCGACATGCTGCCGTTTGCCAGTCGGCAGATTAAACAGAACAACTACGTGTTCGATCTGAACCTGAACGCCCACGAAACCAAGACCGTTTACCTGCGCGTCGCCAGTCACGGCTCGGTGCAGGCGCCGCTCAATCTGTGGGCCAGTCACGCTTATATAGAAGAGCAGCCGTCGCGCCTGTACATCCTCGGCATGATTTACGGCGTGCTGGCAGTGATGCTGGTCTACAACCTGTTCATCTACCTCAGCGTGCGTGACACCGCGTATTTGCATTACATCCTCTACATCAGCTTCTTCGGCCTGTATCAGGTGTCGGTTAACGGCGCGGCGATCGAGTATTTCTGGCCGAACAATCCGTGGTGGGCCAATACCTCAACGACATTTCTGATTGCCGCCGCGATCCTGTTTGCCAGCCAGTTCACCCGAAGATTTCTGCAGACGCCCAGCCTGGGTCGCTGGCTGGACGTGCCGTTGCTGGTGATGATGGTTTGCGCTGCGGTGATCATGGCGCTCGCATTGAGCACGGATTACGGTGTCGCGCTGCGCCTGGTGACCGGGCTGGTGCTCCTGTTCACGCCGGTCGTGCTGTTGATCGGGGTGGCGGCGTGGTTCAAGGGGCGGCGGGTCGCGCGGTATTTCATTATTGGCTGGTCGGCGTTCCTGGTCGGCGGAGTGGTCAACGCGACCATGCTGCTCGGGCACCTGCCCAACAACTTCTGGACCATGTACGCCAGCCAGATCGGTTCGGTGATTGAGGTGGCGTTGCTCTCGCTGGCATTGGCCGACCGCATCAACGCCATGCGCGAGCGCGAGGCGCAGATCATGGCGGAATCGCAGCAGGGGCTTGAGACCCTCAACCAGCAACTGGCTGTGAGTAACCGATTGAAAGACGAGTTTCTCGCCACGCTGACCCATGAACTGCGCACGCCCATGAACGGCGTGATCGGTTCGCTGGAATTGATGCAGATGGACGCGGCGCAGAGCGAGATCGAGCTGTATCGCCAGACCGCCGCCGATTCCGCGCAAAACATGATGGGCATCGTCAACGGCATCCTCACCCTGACCGAACTGCAAGCCGGGCGGATCACCGTGCGCAACGAGCCGTTCAGCCTGCGTCATGTGCTGTTTCAGCTTCGCAGCGGCTTCGAACCGCTGGCCCGCAACAAGGCGCTGGCGCTGAGTGTTGAGCTGGACGAGACGCTGCCGGACAGCCTCGAAGGTGACGGCGTGAAGTTGCGCCAGTGCCTGGAGTGTCTGCTGGACAACGCGATCAAGTTCACCAAGACCGGGTCCGTTAGAGTCCGCGTCAATGGCCAGCGCGCAGACGCTGAACACGCACGGCTGGTGATCGACGTCATCGACACCGGCATCGGCTTCAGCCGTCTTGATGAAGAAACGCTGTACGCCAATTTCTTCCAGGTGGATGGCTCGACGACGCGGGAATACGGCGGGCTAGGCATCGGTCTGGCGATTTGCCGACAGTTGATTGAATTGCAGGGCGGGCGCCTGAGCCATCAATCCGAGCCGGGCAACGGCAGTCAGTTCCGCTTGAGCCTGGATGTGAAGGTGGAGCGCCACCCCGGTCACTCCTACAGTTGATTTGCGAGGCCATGCGTCGACAAGTCAAAACCGCCGTGATTTCGTCTTCTATGGCGCTGTCGCCGGGGCGGGGTGCGTGATTCACTAGGTCAACTGCACGACCGCCGCGTGCTGCCCGGACCGGAGGCGCCTCATGGACCAGCGCATCAATCTGCATCAGTTTGCCGAGACCCACGAGGTCACCAATCAGCCGCCGTCCCTGGACGGCACCAACCTGTACCGCATCGACCTGCCGCTGCAAGAGTGGTCGCGGCGCTTCGGTGCTGGCTGGGCCCAGGACCGAATCGACGCCTATGGCGCGTTGGCCGGCGGCCCGCTGATGGAAGCGGGCTTCCTCGCCAACCAGAACAAGCCGGTGTTTGCCAGCCATGATCGCTACGGCCATCGGATCGATCTGGTGGAGTTTCATCCGGCGTATCACCAGCTGATGCAGACAGCGGTCGAACACGGCATCCCGTCGCTGCCGTGGACCGCCCCCCGCGAAGGCGCCCATGTTGCCCGCGCGGCGATGAGCTATTTGCACACCCAGGCCGAAGCGGGCAGCGGTTGTCCGCTGACCATGACCTTCGCCAGCGTGCCAGCCCTGCGCCTGCAACCGGACCTGGCCGAGACCTGGCTGCCGAAGATCCTCGCCACCCACTACGACCCGCGCAACGTCGGGATCGCGCACAAGGCCGGCGCCACCATCGGCATGGCCATGACCGAGAAACAGGGCGGCACCGACGTGCGTGCCAACACCACGCGGGCCTATCCGGTGGGCCAGCCCGGGCCCGGTCAGGCCTATGAACTGGTCGGGCACAAATGGTTTTGTTCGGCGCCCATGTGCGACGCCTTCCTCACTCTGGCGCAGACCGACAAGGGCCTGACCTGTTTCCTGCTGCCGCGTCATCGCCCGGACGACACCCGCAACGCGTTCTACATACAGCGACTGAAGAACAAACTGGGCAATTGGTCCAACGCCTCCAGCGAAGTGGAATTCCGCGGCGCCCTGGCGTGGATGGTGGGCGAGGAGGGGCGCGGTGTGCCGACCATCATCGAAATGGTGGCCATGACTCGCTTCGATTGCATGACCGGTTCCAGCGCACTGATGCGTCAGGCCCTGACCCAGGCCGCGCACCATTGCGCCCACCGCAGCGTCAGCGGTCGCTTGCTCAGCGAGCAGCCGCTCATGCAGAACGTGCTCGCCGATTTGGCGCTGGAAAGCGAAGCGGCCCTCGCCTTGAGCCTGCGCATGGGGCGCTCGCTGGAGCGTCTGGATGACGGCCACGAAGCCCGTTTCGCACGGCTGGTGACGGCGGTGGGCAAGTACTGGATCTGCAAGCGTGCGCCGGCAATGATCAACGAGGCGGCGGAATGCATGGGCGGTACAGGGTATGTGGAGGACACGATTCTGCCGCGCCTCTACCGTGAGGCACCGGTCAATTCAACCTGGGAAGGTTCCGGCAACGTGCAGTGCCTGGACGTCTTGCGCGCGCTGTCCAAAGAGCCCGGCGTGCTGGATGCGCTGTTCGACGAGCTTGGCGACGGCCATGGCGACAAGCGTCTGGCCGCGCATATTCACGGTTTGAAAGAGGCGTGTCAGGACACTGGCGACATTCAGTACCGCGCCCGGCAACTGACTGAAGACATCGCCGTGGCGCTGCAGGCGAAGTTGCTGCTGGAAGCGGGCAATGCCGTGGTCAGCGACGGGTTTATCGCCGGGCGCCTGGAACGGCCGGGGCGCGTCTACGGCGCCTTGCCGCGCGGGGTGGACGTTCAGGCGCTGGTCGCGCGGTCATCGCCGCAGGTCTGACGCGTTCATTGCCGCGTCGGCCGCAGGCAACTCGTGCCTTCGTCATCTGTTGCAGGCAAGATACGCGCTTGCAAGATCAGAAGGATATGCATCGTGACCGAAGCTTTCATTGTCGTAGAAACTGCCGAACACGCCGTTGACCGGCTCGCTGAGCTGCACGCACGGGCAACCACCGCCTTGAGCCAGGCGCTCAAGCGCTACCTGAAAGACCGCGTCGAACCGGATGCCGCCGAGCGTCTGACATTCCGCTACCCCGAACTGCGCCTGACCTACCACTGCCAGGGCGAAGTGCCGCTGACCACGCGTGCGTACGCCAAGGTTCAGCTGCCGGGCACCTACAGCGTCACCGTTACCCACCCGGCGGCATTCCGCAAATATTTGCTTGAACAGCTCGTGCCGTTGATGAACGACTTTACCGTGACGGTGGAAGTGGGCGTTAGCGAGCAGAACATCCCTTACCCCTACGTGGTTGAGCAGGGCGATGAACTGGCCGGGACCGGCGTGACCGCCGCGACCCTGGCCCGCGTCTTCCCGAGCACCGATTTGTCGGCGGCCACTGATGGCATCGCCGATGGCCTGTACGACTGGGCCAACACCGATCCGCTGCCGCTCGCGCTGTTCGACGCCGCCCGTGTGGATTTCTCGCTGCGCCGTCTGGTGCATTACACCGGTAGCGACTGGCGCCATGTTCAGCCGTGGATCCTGCTGACCAACTACCACCGCTACGTCGACCAGTTCATCGTGCATGGCCTGGAAAAACTGCGCGACGACCCGCGCTTCGTGAAAATGGTCCTGCCGGGCAACGTCATTGTCGACAAGAGTATGGATTACGGCGAAGCCCAGGCCATTGTCTCTGGCGTGGTCTGGCACCGTTACCAGATGCCGGCGTATCACCTGATCGCCGAAGACGGCCATGGCGTGACCTTGGTCAACATTGGTGTCGGCCCGTCCAACGCCAAGAACATCACCGACCACCTCGCCGTCTTGCGTCCCCATTGCTGGCTGATGATCGGTCACTGCGGTGGCCTGCGTCAGTCGCAGACCATCGGCGACTACGTGCTCGCTCACGCCTACATGCGTCGCGACGGTATCCTTGATCGCGTGCTGCCGCCGAACATCCCGATTCCGGCGTTGGCCGAAGTGCAAATGGCGTTGCAGGAATCAGCCGCGCAAGTCACCGGCGAACGCGGCGACGATTTGAAGAAGCGTCTGCGCACCGGCACGGTCCTGACCTACGACGACCGCAACTGGGAACTGCGCTGGGCTCAGGAACGGCCGCTGATCAACCTGTCCCGCGCCGTGGCGGTGGACATGGAAAGCGGCACCATCGCCGCCCAGGGTTATCGCCTGCGGGTGCCCTACGGGACCTTGCTCTGCGTCTCGGACAAGCCGCTGCACAGCGAGATCAAGCTGCCGGGCTCGGCCAACGCGTTTTATGAGCGGGCGGTCACCCAGCATTTGAAGATCGGCATCGCCGCGCTGGACCTGATGCGCACGCAGCTCAACTCGCTGCATTCGCGCAAGCTGCGCAGCTTCGACGAGCCGCCATTCCGTTAAGGCGCTAGGCGTTCAACGAAAGGGCCACTAAAGTGGCTCTTTCTGTTTCTGTCATTTTTTCACCGGTTTCCCATGCCCCGCAATCAACGTCCCGATTCCCGCCGTCCTTCGCCTGATCGTACGGGCGCGCCCCGGCGTGTCGCCAAAGCCCCGCCCGCCGAGCCTCGGCTGATTCTGTTCAACAAGCCTTTTGATGTGCTGACCCAGTTCAGTGATGGCGAAGGCCGGGCGACGCTCAAGGACTTCATCGACGTCCCCGGCATCTACCCGGCCGGCCGCCTGGACCGCGACAGCGAAGGTTTGCTGCTCCTGACCAACGACGGCCAGTTGCAAGCGCGCATCGCCGACCCCAAGCACAAGCTGGCAAAAACCTACTGGGTGCAAGTAGAGGGCGAGCCCACTGAAGAGCAGTTGACGCAGTTGCGCAATGGTGTCGAGCTTAACGACGGTCCGACCTTGCCCGCTCACGCGCGGCACCTGGACGAGCCGGAACTGTGGCCGCGCAACCCGCCGGTCCGGTTTCGTAAAAGCGTGCCGACGAGCTGGCTGGAGCTGGTCATCAAGGAAGGCCGCAACCGCCAGGTGCGCCGCATGACTGCGGCGGTGGGGCTGCCGACGTTGCGGTTGGTGCGCGTGCGGATTGGCGACTGGACCCTTGACGGGCTCGATCAAGGGCAATGGCGGGAAGTGCCGGCGAAGCTTTGATTTAGAGCGGCTGCTCCAGGTAGGCGATCACCACGCTTTTGATCACAAACGTCAAAATCCCCAGGCCCAGAACGCTGAACAGCAGAATGGTGCCTAAGCGCCCGGCTTTGGATTTTTTTGCCAGATCCCAGACGATGAAACCCATTAACCCGACCAGAGCGGTGATCAACAGGGTCATCATCCATTCTTCAAACAGTGCGGGATCCATGGGCTACTCCTGTCGGATGCAGTTCAGCCGCGCAAATGCACCAGCGGCAATTCGGTGCTCGCCAGTACCTGATTGAGCACGAAGCTGGAGCGCACGCTGGTCACGCCGTCGATGCGGGTCAGATGGCCCAGCAGAAATTTCTGATAGTGATCCATGTCCGGGACGACAACCTTCAACTGGTAATCGGCGTCGATACCGGTCACCAGGCTGCACTCCAGCACCTGCGGCAAGTTGCGAATGTGCTGCTCGAAATTCTCGAAGCGGTCGGGTGTGTGGCGGTCCATCCCGATCAGCACGTAGGCCGTCAGGCTAAGGCCCAGCTTCTTGCGGTCCAGCAGCGCGACCTGACCTACGATATAACCGTCGTCTTCCAGCTGCTTCACGCGGCGCGAGCAGGGTGAAGGCGACAGGCCAATCCGCTCGGCCAGCTCCTGATTGGAGATGCGAGCGTCCTTTTGCAGTTCGGCCAAAATACTCAAGTCATATCTGTCGAGCTTGCTCATGTGAAGCGCCTTAATGGAATCGATTGCGCAGGATTATTCATCTGAAGTGAATTATTGCGCAAGTCATGTTTTCGTCAGCAACATTCGCAATCCTGTGCCGTCTGGCAAAGCCTATTCTTTTAACCAGAATCACTGCCCGGACACAGCGTCCAGCGCGGCCCGCCGAATCAGGCCAGCCGCGGCCTCCAGCCCGACAGGGTTGACCAGGCCACCGGGCTACGCACTGTCCAGAAGACGATGCGAGGTGAGCCGACGTCAAAAGCGTCGAGCCAGGACGAAGCATTCCAGAGAGGGCCGTTGAGCCCTCTTTTTTTGTGCCTGGATTTCCGCATGGGCCGGAGTGCACGCTTCTACAGTTTCATCCGCCACGCTGATAGAGTGCGGCGAACGGCGTATCCGACCCGCAGTCCTATCCCATAGGTATCCGCGCCGTAGTGAGGAAAGCATGAACATGCGCATCTGGCGTTTGGCAGGTGTCAGTCTCTTGGCCTTGAGCATCAGTGCTCAGGTGTTGGCCGACGACAATAATCAGCAGCAACAGCAGCAACAGCAGCAGCGCGGCTTCGAGATGCAGCGCCAGCAGCAAGAGAACCAGCGCGGTTTTGCCGACGATCAGCAGCGTCAGCAGCAGCAACAACGCCAGCAGCAGGCGCAGCAACAACAGCAGCAGCGCCAGCAGGAGCAGCTGCAGCAAAATCGACAGATTCAGCAGAATCAGCAAGAGCGCGCCAATCAGCAGCGCCAGCAGCAGGAACGCGAGCGCAACCTGCGCGACGATCAGCGCCAACAGCAGCAGCAACAGCAGCAACAGCGCCAGCAAGTGCAGGACCAGCAACGCCGCCAGCAAGAGCAGCAGCAACAACAGCGTCAGTTGCAGGATCGTCAGGGTGGCCTGCCCATTCAAGGTCGGCCGGACACGGTCGTGCAGACGCAAGAGCCACGTCAGGGCTTTTACCGCGACCAGCCCCGAGACAACCGCTGGCGCGACGGCGACCGTCGCCCCGATCACGGTAACTGGCAGCCGGGTCGTCCCGGTGGTCATGGCGATGGCTGGGGTTCGGGCCCGCGTTATCGGCCGGGTTACGAGATTGGTCGCATGCCGGGCGGGTATTCGCGGGTGCCTTATCGCGGCGGGGATTACTTCTACTCAGGCGGTTACTGGTATCGCCCACAGGGCCCACGTTATGTGGTCGTCCAGCCCCCACGAGGTGTTCGCGTCCGCTACCTGCCTGACTACGCGCAACAGGTCTGGCTTGGCAGCGCGCTGTTCTTCGTCGCCGCCGGCACTTATTACACCTACGAGCAGAACACCCAGGAGTACGTAGTCGCCGAGCCTCCGCAGAACGTCGAGCCGGTGTATTCACCTCAACAACCGCAGCCCGTTCAGCAGGCCGCGAACCCCTACGACGTTGTCGCCTATCCGCCTGAAGGCAAGCCGCAACAGGAAGTCGAACAGGACCGCTACGACTGCTACCGCTACGCCGTGCAGCAAAGCAATTTCGACCCGGCGGGCGCAGCGTATCAACCAGCACCGGAAGTGCTGGGCGTGTACCGTCAGGCAATGGCCAGTTGTTATGCGGGGCGCGGGTATAGCGTTCAGCAGTAGGGACGGGAGTGTGTAGCGGTAAACGCATGTTGCTTTAGTGGGACCGGCTTCAGCCGGGAAGATGCCGGATTGAGCGCCATCAGATTTGCAGCGTGACGCCTGACGCTTTCCCGGCTAAAGCCGGTCCCACTAGATGCACGCGGTCAGTAGGACCGGCTTCAGCCGGGAGGACGCCGGATTGAGCACCATCAGATTTGCAGCGTAACGCCTGACGCACTAGGTGCACGCGGTCAGTAGGACCGGCTTCAGCCGGGAAGACGCTGGATTGACCACCATCAGATTTGCAGCGTGACGCCTGACGCTTTCCCGGCTAAAGCCAGTCTCACTAGATGCACGCGGTCAGTAGGACCGGCTTCAGCCGGGAAAAGGCCAGATTGAGCACCATCAGATTCGCAGCGTGACGCCTGACGCTTTCCCGGCTAAAGCCTGTTTCACTAGGTGCATGCGGTCAGTAGGACCGGCTTCAGTCGGGAAGACGCTGGATTGAGCACCATCAGATTCGCGGCGTGACATCTGACGTCTTCCCGGCTGAAGCCGGTCCCACTAGATGCACGCGGTCAGTAGGACCGGCTTCAGCCGGGAAGACGCTGGATTGAGCACCATCAGATTTGCGGTGTGACGCCTGACGCTTTCCCGGCTAAACCCAGTCCCACTAGATGCACGCGGTCAGTAGGACCGGCTTTAGCCGGGAAAAGGCCAGGGTGAGCGCCATCAGATTTGCAGCGTGACGCCTGACGCCCTCAATTAAAAACCGGTCCATCCTCACGACCCACCACTTCCTGTGGATCCGCATGCACCAGCACTTCGGCCTTAGGGAATTCGTCCTGAATTGCCGCCTCCACCCGCTCGCACAAGTCGTGCGCCACTGACAGCGTCAGGGTGCCCGGCAGCTCCAGGTGCAGCTGCACAAACCAGTGATTCCCCGAGATTCGCGTGCGCAGGTCGTGGGCGCCCAGTACGCCGGGCACGCCCTCGGCCAGTTCGAGCATTTTGGCGCTGACATCCACAGGCAATTCGGCATCCATCAGCACCGACACCGTCTCCCGGGCAATGGAAATCGCGCTCCACAAAATGTAGAACGCGATCGCCAGACCAAAATAGGCGTCCAGCTGCGGGTAACCGTAATAGGCCAGCCCCAGCGCCAGCATGATGCTGAAGTTGAGCAGCAGGTCAGAACGGTAATGCAGGGAGTCCGCGCGAATCGCCGCCGAACCGGTTGCCTTCACCACGCGGTGCTGCAACATCAGCAAGGCGATCGTCAGGCCAATCGACAACACCATCACCAACAGACCCAGACCCGGATCGCCGAGGGGTTGCGGGTGCTGGATGCGGTCGACCGCCTGAAAACCGATCAGGAACGCGCTCACGGCAATGAACAACGCCTGGGCCATGCCCGACAGCGCTTCTGCCTTGCCGTGGCCGTAGCGATGATCATCGTCCGCAGGACGCAGCGCGTAATGCACGGCCAGCAGATTGAGAAATGAGGCGGCGCCATCGAGCAACGAGTCCGTCAGCCCAGCCAACAGACTCACCGACCCACTGAGCCACCAAGCAACCGCTTTGGCAACGATCAGAGTGCTCGCCACCGCAAGCGATGCGCGGGTTGCCAGACGCAATAAGCGGGCGTGTTCGGGGCTGGTGCTCATGGCGCTTCCTTTAAATCACAAAATCTCAAGCGGACGGTATAAGGCCCAAGGAGGCAAGTTGCTGCGTGCTGCCTTTGTGCTGGATCAGGCGGGGATCATCCAGCGGCAAAGTGCGGCCGAGCTCGGTCTGAATGATGGCTTGCAGCTTGAGGTTGTCGACTGTGCCGTCAGCGCGCACTGCCGGTTCAAGTTTCTGCGGATCGATCTGCGCCTGATTGCCGCTTGGCAGATAGATCGCGCCAGTGGCGAAGTCGACGCCGAACGCGATCACGCCGGGGATGATGTAGAACAACAGGCCGATGGCGTCGAGTATCACAATGGCCGGGTCCATCCGACCGCTGCCCTGAATCTGGCCGCGACGATCCGGGTAGAAAATACTGCCGCACGCGGTCAGTTGCGTCAGCAGCGTGGCAACCAGAACACCGCCAATCAAACGGGATGGAATGCGCATGGGGATCTCCTCATAAGAAGTCGCAACTATACAAGGCAAATGCCTAATCAATAAGAGTATCCGTGGGGGAAGACAGTTCGTTGGCAGGGTGAACAAAGCCGCAGCAGCTCGCCGTATAATCGTCGACCTGTTTCTGGAGCTCTCATGAATTCTCTGCCCATCGATGCCGTTCTCCCCGCCTTGCGCCAGGCCCTTGCCGACCGGGACGAGGCCGTGCTCGAAGCGCCGCCGGGCGCGGGTAAGACCACTCGCGTGCCGCTGGCGCTGTTGGGGGAGTCGTGGCTCGCGGGGCAGACGATCCTGATGCTTGAGCCCCGGCGCCTGGCGGCTCGTGCTGCTGCGGAAAGATTGGCGAGCGAGTTGGGGGAGGGCGTTGGCGAAACGGTGGGTTACCGGATTCGTCTGGACAGCAAGGTCGGCCCTAATACCCGCATTGAAGTGGTCACCGAGGGCATCCTCACCCGGCGCCTGCAGGAAGACCCTTCGCTGGAAGGTGTCGGGCTGCTGATTTTCGACGAATTTCATGAAAGAAGCCTCGACGCTGATCTCGCGTTGGCCTTGAGCCTCAACGGCCGCGCGCTGTTTCGTGACGAGCAGCCGCTGAAGATTCTGCTGATGTCGGCGACGCTTGAAGGTACGCGGCTGTCGAGCTTGCTTAATGATGCGCCGGTTATCAGCAGCGAAGGGCGCATGTTCCCGGTGTCGATGCAGTGGGGGCGGCCGTTTCAGCCGGGGGAGTTCATCGAGCCGCGGGTGGTGCAGACCGTGCTCGATGCGCTGGGCACCGAGTCCGGCAGCGTGCTGGTTTTTCTGCCGGGCCAGGCCGAAATCCGTCGGGTCAATCAGCAGTTAGCCGATGCCATTGGCGATCGCAGCGACGTGCTGCTGTGCCCGCTGCACGGCGAGCTCGACCTGAACGCCCAGCGCGCGGCGATTGAACCTGCGCCCAAGGGCAAACGCAAAGTCGTGCTGGCCACCAATATCGCCGAGACCAGCCTGACCATTGATGGTGTGCGGGTGGTCATCGACGCCGGGCTGGCGCGGGTGCCGCGTTTCGATCCCGGCAGCGGCATGACGCGCCTCGACACGCAACGTATCTCCCGGGCCAGCGCCACTCAGCGGGCGGGTCGGGCAGGGCGGCTTGAGCCGGGCGTGTGTTATCGATTGTGGTCCGAGGCGCAGCACGATCAGTTGGCGGCGTACGGCGCTGCGGAAATCCTTCAGGCTGACCTGGTCGGCCTGGCGCTGCAATTGGCGCGTTGGGGTGTCGAACCAACGCAACTGACCTGGCTGGACCTGCCACCCGCTGCTGCTTATTCCCAGGCCCAGGACCTGCTGGCGCGGCTGGGCGCTCTCACGCGCAAGCCGGGTGAAGACTGGAAACTCACGCCCCACGGCCAGTCGATGGCGGAGGTGCCTGCGCATCCACGCATCGCCCATTTGCTGCTGCGCGGTCATGAATTGGGTCTGGGCGCGCTGGCCTGCGACGTTGCTGCATTGCTCGGCGAGCGCGACATCCTGCGCGGCGCCGGTGCCGACCTCCATAGCCGACTCACGTTGCTGGCTGGGTCAGAACGCGCAGCGAAAGGTTCGCAGGGCGGCGTGCAGCGAGCGCGGCAATTGTCGCGGCAATATCGTGGTTATTTGAGGGGCGCGGCGCGGAAACCGGTCGTCGATCCTGATCACCCGCGCTGGCTTGGCGCGCTGCTGGCGCTGGCCTATCCCGACCGCGTCGCGCAGCAACGCCGTGCTGGCGGCGCGGAGTATCGACTCGCCAACGGTCGCGCTGCCCTGTTCGCCGAGCCAGATGCGTTGATGAAGCAGCCGTGGCTGGTGGTGGCTGATCTGGGCAGCCGTCAGGGCCAGCGCGAAGAGCGGATTTATCTGGCCGCCGAGTTCGATCCCGACCTGTTCGACTCGGTGCTCGCCGAACAGGTGGCCGCGTTCGATCAACTGGACTGGAACGAGCGTGAGGGCGTGTTCCGCGCCGAACGTCAGCGCAAGGCCGGGGAGCTCATCATCAGCCGCGAGCCGCTCACCGGGCTGGACGATTCGGCGCGGGGGCAGGCGCTGCTGGCGCTGGTGCGGCGCAAAGGGCTGGAGTTGCTGCCGTGGACGCCGGAGCTGCGCCAGTGGCAGGCGCGTGTCGGTCTGTTGCGTCAGATGGATCTGCAAACGCAGAGCGAAAGCGAGTGGCCGGATGTGAGCAACGATACGCTGCTGGAGACGCTGGACCACTGGCTGCTGCCGTACCTGGGTAAGGTCACGCGGCTGAGCCACTTCGGCAATCTCGACCTGTCATCGATCCTGCACAACCTGCTGCCCTGGCCATTGCCCCAGCGGCTGGAAGAACTGGCGCCGCACCACCTGACCGTGCCATCGGGTTCATCAGTGCGCCTGGATTACAGCGAGGCCCCGCCCATTCTCGCGGTGCGTTTGCAGGAACTTTTCGGCCTGGCCGACACCCCGCGCATCGCCAACGGCCGGCAGATCGTCAAATTGCACCTGCTGTCCCCCGCACGCCGCCCGGTGCAAGTCACCCAAGACCTCGCCAACTTCTGGCGCAGCACCTATGCCGAGGTGAAGAAGGATTTGAAGGGCCGTTATCCGAAGCACTATTGGCCGGACGATCCTTTGATCGCCGAACCGACTTCGCGGGTGAAGCCGAGGAAGTGATTTCTGGGGTCGAGGCGGCACACACTTTTTTGGTTCATTTGGTTTTAAGCACGAGCGGGGTTACAAGGCTCATGTTCTTTAGCGGATCAACTGGATCAATAAAGGACTGTTATATGCCTGGCATCGATGCAAAGCCTTTCGACAACTCTTTATTAAATTTTTGAATGTGGGGTAATGGCGCCAGGCAACAAAATGGCGTCATGTTTCCGATCACTCATCAAATAACTTCTATGTCAGGCGGTCGGGCCAGTTGATGTTGATCATTGGCGCCAATAAAAAGAAAACTTATATTTACTGTATTGACTGGCAAAGCGCGATTACTCGTATATAACTAGCGGGAGCTCCATTCTGTTGGGAGCTTATAACAGCCAGCATCCGAGGCCCTGGCCTCAGGGCATTCCGATCATTCGTTTGCTGCAACGGCATACGCACTGCACGTTCTCCCCTGATATTGAAGCTGATGCCGCAGCACAGATGTTTCGGGCCATTCTCGATGATCAACGCTCTCCGTTCTTTGGCGACCCAGCCATGGGTCACAACGCGCAAACCATCATAAAGCTGAAATAAAGGTGATTTTCCATGCACGCACGTAAAGCACTTCTGTCCCTCGCAGTCCTCGCTGCACTTTCGGGGTCCGCCATGGCGGACTCCAGCACCGTCAATACCACCCAGGACGGCACAAGTAACAGTTTGAATGCCGAGCAGCAAGGCGCGACCCAATCAACGGTCAACATTGATCAGACGGGAACCCGAAACGGCGCAGGCGCACGCCAGAGCGCGACTTACAGCACGCTGAACATCAAGCAGGACGGTTTTTCAAACGTCGGTTCGGCCAAGCAGGCCGGAAACAACAATACGGCAACCGTGACGCAAAAGGGCGGCGGTAGTTCGCTTCCTCAAGTCGCGACGATAGACCAGTCCGGCAGCTACAGCACCGCCACTATCGCTCAGGATAGCAATAACCGCACAAGCGCCAACATTACTCAAGGCGGGGGGAGTAATAACACTGCGAGTCTTTATCAGGCCTATAACAGCACCATCGTCGGGGGCGGCATTACACAGTCGGGCAGCTACAACGTTGGCAACCTTACCCAACAAAACAACAACAACACGGTGACCGGCTCTGTTACACAGTCGGGCAACAGCAACACCGGTACGGTTTCGCAGCAGTACAACTCGAATCGGGTGTCGGCCATTCTGCAGCAGGACGGCAACAGCAACAGCGGCTCCATTCAGCAGACTAGCAATCAGTTGAGCTCCGCCAGTATGTTGCAGAGCGGTAACTTCAACACCGCCAGCCTGTATCAGACCGGCAGCGGTATGAAAGGTGATTTCCAACAGCGCGGTAACAACAACTATTCGTCCAGCACTCAGACCGGCACCTTTAACGAAGAAACCCTGCTACAGAGCGGCAACAACAACCGCGCTGTGGTCAGCCAGACCGGCCTGGGCGGCGCTTTGTCTGGCACCACCAACCTGGTCGCTGTCACTCAGACCGGCAACAACATGGTCGCCAACGTCAGCCAGACGGGCGGCAGCGGCAACTCGGCCACGATCTACCAGCATTAAGATGCCTTACCCCGCCGATGGACCGGCGGGGGGATTTTCCGCACAGGGGGGAGCAATCAGGAAGGTCAGGTTCGCGGCGAGGTCAAAACTGCGCTTGGGATTTGCCGGCGCGTTTGGCCCGATAGAGGGCTTTGTCAGCCATGCCCAGCGCGTCCGCAAAGTCACCCTCGGTCCACACTGCGCCGCCAATGCTGCAGCCAATCCTGATTTCCTTGCCGGCCAGTATGACCGGCTCGGCGATCTTTTTGATGATGCGCTGAGCTGCGCCTTGCACGTTGGCCAATGATTCGCCGGTCTTCAATCGCAGCAGCAGCACAAACTCGTCACCGCCGTGGCGCACTGCAATGTCGCCATCACGCACGGTACTGGAAAGGCGCAGGCCGACTGAATGGAGCAGGGCGTCACCCACCGCATGACCGAAACGGTCATTCACCGGTTTGAACCCATCGAGGTCCAGGCATAGCACGCCGAAAGCAGGCGGCGGGCCGGGCTCGTCTTGCACACTCTTGACGTAGTTTTCCAACGCAGCACGGTTGGGCAGACCTGTGACCGTATCGCGGTAGGCGACGCCCTTGATAAGCGCCAACTGACCCTTCTTTTGAGTCAGGCTCTCGACCAGATGTCGAATGACCATGCTCAGCTTTTCAACCTCAAGGCTGCCTTTTATGAGCGGAATGGCGACGTCATCGCCTTCGGACAGGCGCATTGCGGCATCGGTGATCTGGTTGAGGGGACGAGTGATAACGCCGGCCACGAACCATCCCAGCACCGCGAAGGCGATGGACAACAAGCTGCCCCACAGCAAGATTTCCGCCCGCAGCCCGTTTGCCTCGGCAAATGCAACCTCTGCTGGCTGACGCGTCACAACGGTCCAGCCCAGCCCGGGGTAACCATCGATACCGACGCTTTCGGCAGCGCCCACCACATATGTTCTGCCGTCCTGCCACTCGCGCACCGTCCACCGGGCCTCGCTTTTATGGTCGATGCCGGCTTCACTGGGGTTGCCGATGAGCTGCTTGGGACCGAGCAAGACGATGCCGTCTTTGCTCACGACCAGAAACTCCAGCCCCGGAAGGCTTTTCTTCAGCGGCTCGAACATGGTCCGCCCAATTTCTGCCGCCCACTGCCATGAGAGGTGGCTGGCCAACACGCCGATGAAGTTTCCAGCCTTGTCCTTTACCGGCATGCTGATATCGACAAACTTCATCGTCTCGCCCGATGGGTTGGGCAATAGCTTGGCGAGCATGACGGCTTCATGCACGTCACCTACAAAGGTTTTATCTTGCCCCTCCATGAATACGGGCCTGTGCGCGATGCTGAGACCCTCAAGCAAACGGCCCGTGGACGCGACCACCGTGCCCTCGGTGTCGGTGAGGCCGATCCATGAATAACTCGGGAACTGAGCGTTGAGGTGATTAAGCAGGCTTCGCGCTTCGGCGACGTTTGCGGGGTTGCGCAGTGCCTCCAGATCACTCAGCACGCTGAGCTCCTTGGCGCGGCTGTGCATGTCACGATCAAGTCGATCGATCATCGAGGCCGCATATTCCGCCAGCTGATGTCCGGTCTGCTCTTTGTGTCTGGATATGGCGGACGCGCCAATCACACTGCCGAAGATGCAAGTGATGACCAGCACGGCGAGCGCGACAACCACTGCGAACTTCGCCCGCAGGCTTTGAAAGGGGAGCAGCTGCATGATAGTTCGCCAGTGGGAGTCAAACGCCTTCGGTCCCTGGCATTCTTGAAAAGCTATCGGCGATCACTAGGGTTTCTTAAGCATTTACTCGCCCGGCATGGTCACCTGCAATCGCGCAATCACCGGCATGTGATCAGAAATCAATAACGTGTCCGCCTGCCTCACCCTCGCCTCGATCCGCTGCAGCTTCGGGCTGTAGAACAGAAAATCCTGCGTCCGGTCCGGGCCGCTGATGCGGGGGTCGTTGGGGAAGCGGGTGTACCACTTGCGACGATCCTCACCGGTCACGTCTTCATTGCTCGGGATCATCGGGAAGCTTTCCCACAAGCCACGCAGCTCGCTCTCTGCCGAATACGGCGCGCGCTGTTCGGCGGGCAGCCGCTGATATTGCCCCTGCGGCAGCAGATTGAAATCCCCGCCACTTATCCACAGCGTGCCGTTCTGTTCGAAGGCTTGCTGCAACTCACGAACCGCCGCCACTTGGCGCTGTTGCACGTCGCCGCCTGATTGGGCATCGCTTAGCTGTGTATTGGTCACCGCCAGCCGTCGGCCATCGCTCAACGGCAGGTAGCTGACGAGCATTGCAGGCCGAGGTTGAAACAGGCGGCTAATGAAGAGTCCGGAAGGCGAGGGCAGTTGCAGGCGTTCGGCGCTGTCCAGTTGATAGCGGCTCAGTGTCGCCAGCTTGCGGCCGACACTGCCGAAGATGTGACGATCCGGCACGAAGTCGGACTTCCAGTAAAACGCTTCGCTGCTGCAGGGGTAGAGGTCGGCGACACGGGCCTGGAGCAGGGCGAGTTGGTTGCCGTAGTCGGTGTTCTTCGCACCGTCGTCGACTTCTTGTAGCAACACGATGTCCGGTTGCTCGTCGCGAATGACCCGAGCCACTTCGTCAAGGTTGAAGGCCAGGTCTTCCGGCGTCGGGCGCTCGTCCGGGCCGCTGCCGTCTGGCAGGTCGTACCAGAAGACATAGCGCTTGCCGGCCAGGTGTTGAATGTTCCAGGTCATCACTTTCAGCGTCTGACCGGGCGCCAATACCGGTGGCTTTCCGTCCTTCGCGTTGCAAGACACCGCCGCCTTCTCGTGTCGGGCAGGGCGCCAGGTCATGTCATGGAGCAATACCGCGAACAGCCCGGCACCCACCGCGAGGTAAAGCAGATACCGCGTCGGGCGTGCCATTTTTTCAGACCGACCGGGCGGGTGGGTCGATGAGCATGAACAACCGGAACATCACCACGCTGATAAACAACTGCAGGAAGCTGGAAACACTGTTCACCGCAATCGACAGCATCGGGCTCTGCTGGTCCGGCAGCACGTAATAACTCAGCGCTTCAAGCAGCGACAGCGGGATGTAAACGCACAGCACGCAGGCGAAAATCCGCATGACGTGGCCCTGAGTCATTCTGAAGCTTTCGCGCATCGCTTCCAGCGGCCCCATCCCGCGCAACACCAGCAGGTATTCGGACAGCACCAGTTTGATCATCACCCACACGCCGGGCAGGATGAACAACGACATGCCGGCCATGATCAGCAGCGTGCTCAGCGCCGTCAGCACCGCGAAGGTGGGCCACAGGCGCAACGCAACGGCCCACAGGTTGGATTTGACCGGCTCTTCGCCACGGGTTTTGGCGTCCATAAAAAGAATGAGCGCGCCGGTGTACAGCGGGTAGAAAAGCAACCCGATCAACAGTGGCGCGGCCCCGGTGCTTTGGCCGAAACCGATGAGCTGTTTAGCCAGGGCCTCCAGCACCACCAGCGGCAGACACAGCGTAAGAATGCTGCCGAAGTTACGTCGGAAGAAGTAAAACGAGTCTTGCAGAATGGTCAGCGGATTCATGAACGGATCACAAGGATAAGCAGGCCGACACTGTAACGTAGAGCTGTAAAACGGGCCAACCGGCGGCGGCAGACCGTCCTTCTTAACTTTTTGTACATCCTATTGAAACGCCCTTGAACAGCCCCATTACCTGGATGTGTCCGGGCAATGGCCCAGAACAGAATTCCTACGGCAATCTAACGAGGTCGCCATGAACAGCGAAGAACAAACCCTGATCGATGGCTTGTTTGGCAAGCTCAAACAAGCAGAAACCGAGTCGGCCCCCCGTGATGCGCAGGCCGAAGCGCTGATCAAGGAGCACCTGACTCGCCAGCCTGCCGCGCCTTATTACATGGCGCAGTCGATTCTGGTGCAGGAAGTCGCGATCAAGCAGCTGGAGGCCCAGAGCCGTCAGCGCGACGAGCAGATTCAACAACTGCGGGCTGAACTGGAGCGGGCCAAATCCGGCGCACCCGCGCAGTCCGGCAATGGCGGTGGCTTTCTGTCGAGCATCTTTGGCGGCGGTTCCCGCGAGCCACAGGCTCAGCAGCCGGCTTCGTCGTTTTCCCGTCCTTCCAGTCCGCAGCCTTCCTCGGGCGGCTGGCGTGAAAGTGGTCCGGCGAGCGCACCGCAGCAAAACTATGCTCAACCACAGCAAAATTATGCCCAGCCGCAACAGGCACCGGCTGCACCGGTCGGCAGTGGTTTCCTCGGCGGCGCGCTGAAAACCGCAGCGGGCGTGGCCGGTGGTGTGATGCTGGCGGAGGGCATCAGCAGCCTGTTCCACCACAACAGCCAACCGCAGGAAATCGTCGAGATCATCCAGGAGCAGCCGGCCCAGCCTGCTGCCGAGCATGATCAGGGCGGCAGCGGCGGTTGGTGGGATGACCAGCAGCGCGTGACGGGTAATGACAGTACCGGCAACGACGCCTGGGGCAGTGATTCCAATGGCTTCGCCGATACCGATTACGGCAGCGACACCGGTGGTGGCTTGTTTGATGAAGACGATTCGTTCATCTGAGACCCGCAGCTAACGCCTCCCTGTGGGAGTGACCAGAGTGGCGCTCCACCTTGCTCACGAAGACGGCGTATCAGACGCTAAATATCCAGCGTGTGTCCCGGCCCCTTCGCGAGCAAGCTCGCTCACAGTTAATTCCATCGTGGCCCGTGCATCTGCAGCGTTGCTAAAGCGTTGCTGGCTAGCGGGCCTCCGCACCCAATCCTTCAATCCCGTCCCCAAACTGGCATACTGAGCGCCGGTCCGGTCTTCGGGCCCTTGTCGCTTGTCAGCGCATCGAGGAATTTGGGTGAGAAGAATCGCGGTCTTCGCCGACGTACAGAATCTGTATTACACAGTGCGTCAGGCTCACGGTTGCCACTTCAATTACGCCGCCCTGTGGGCTGACATCAGCCAGCGCGGGCAGATCGTCGAGGCCTATGCGTATGCCATTGACCGCGGCGACAGCAAGCAGCAGCAATTCCAGCAGATCCTGCGCAACCTCGGTTTCACCGTCAAACTCAAACCCTACATCCAGCGCAGCGACGGCTCGGCTAAAGGCGACTGGGACGTGGGTATCACCATCGACATCATGGACGTCGCGCCGAATGTCGACGAAGTCGTGCTGGCATCCGGCGATGGGGATTTTGACCTGCTGCTGGAGCGCATCATCAGCAAGCACGGCGTCGAAGCGATTGCCTACGGCGTGCCCGGGTTGACCGCCAATTCGCTAATCCGCGCGGCCAGCCGTTATGTGCCGATCGAGGGCGGGTTGCTGCTCAAGACCTGATGCAACACGCGCTTATCAAGCGCCGCAACACACCAAACAAAACGCACCACCCGCTATTTCTGAAGGCCACTCTATGCAAGAACGTATCGCCGTCATCGACTTCGAAACCACTGGCATTTCCCCCAGCAGCTACTGCCGCGCCACGGAAATCGCTGTGGTGATCGTGGAGCAGGGCGTTATCGTCGAGCGCTATCAAAGCCTGATGAACGCTGGCGTGCGCATCCCGTCTTTCATTGAGTCCCTGACCGGCATCAGCAACAGCATGCTGCGCACCGCGCCGCCGGCTGAACGGGTCATGAACGAAGTCGCCGAGTTCGTCGGCCTGACACCCCTGGTGGCGCATAACGCCTCGTTCGACCAGAAGTTCTGGGACTTCGAGCTGTCGCGCATCAAGCGCAATCGCGTGCAAAGCTTCGCCTGCTCGATGCTGCTGGCGCGACGTCTGCTGCCACACGCGCCAAACCACAAACTCGGCACCCTCACCAGTTGGGCCGGCTTGCCCCACACCGGCAAGGCTCACCGGGCCATGGCCGATGCCGAAATGGCCGCCAACCTTACGCTGCACCTGGGCCATCAACTGCGCGACACCCACGGTCTCGCCGGCGTTTCCCACCAGTTGCTGTGCAGCCTGCAAAAAGTCCCGGCGAAGAAAATTGCGGATGCGATCAGCAAGCACCGGGGGCTCGCCGCGGGTCAATAGGGGTGGATGAGCGCGTGCTGTTAGTGGGACCGGCTTTAGCCGGGAAGAGGCCAGCATGTTCGACATCAAATTTGCAGCGTGACAACCGAAGCCATCCCGGCTAAAGCCAGTCCCACTGGATGAACGCGTGCCCTTAGTGGGACCAACTTCAGCCGGGAAGCGGCCAGCGTATTAGACATCAAATTTGCAGCGTGACAACCGACGTCTTCCCGGCTAAAGCCAGTCCCACTGGATGAACGCGTGCTGTTAGTGGGACCGGCTTCAGCCGGGAAGAGGCCAGCGCGTTCGACATCACTTTTGCAGCGCGACAACCGACGTCTTCCCGGCTAAAGCAGTCCCACGGGTGTACGCAATCTGTTAGTGGGACCGGCTTTAGCCGGGAAGAGGCCAGTATGTTCAATATCAAGTTTGCAATGTGACAACCGAAGCCATCCCGGCTAAAGCCAGTCCCACTGGATGAACGCGCTCAGCGGGACTGGCTTCAGCCAGCCGCACTAAACCCCCGCTTCAGCCCCCGAGAAAGTGTACGGGTCGAATAAACCTCATTTGTAACTGACGTCACCCGCTCGGACATTTCTAGAATCAGTCCCACAATAAACGACTGTACTAGAGCCTTTCATGCCTGCCGCCCGCCGTTTTCCCCTGCTGCTCATCGGGGCCTTTTTCGCGCTTTATGTGATCTGGGGCTCAACCTATCTCGCCATCCGCATCGGTATTGAAACCTGGCCTCCACTGATGATGGCCGGGGTGCGTTTCACCATCGCCGGCTCCATCCTTTTCGCCTTCATGCGCTTTCGTGGCGCGCCGATGCCGACCTGGAAGCAGTGGAAATCCGCCGGGATGATCGGCTTTCTGTTGCTCGCCTGCGGCAACGGCGGCGTTACTTTGGCGGAACATGCTGGCGTTGCCTCTGGCGTCGCTGCACTGGCGGTGGCCTCAGTGCCGTTGTTCACCTTGTTGTTCGGCCTGTTCTGGGGCCATCGCAATACCGGGCTTGAATGGGCGGGCATCCTGCTCGGTCTCGTCGGCATCTCCTTGCTCAACCTCGGCTCGAACCTGCAGGCCAGCCCCATGGGCGCCGCGCTGGTGATCTTCGCCGCCGCGACCTGGGCGTTCGGTTCGGTGTGGAGCCGCTACTTGCCATTGCCCGCCGGGCCGATGGCCAGCGCCTGCGAAATGCTGGTGGCCGGCGCGGTGCTGTTGCTCGGCAGCTTCATCAGCGGCGAACGCATGACCCAGTCTCCCGGCCTGTCCGGCTGGCTGGTCATGGCCTATCTGGTGGTGTTCGGCTCCATCGTCGCGTTCAGCTCCTACATGTACCTGCTGAAGAACGTGCGGCCTGCCGCCGCGACCAGCTATTGCTACGTCAACCCGGCGGTGGCGGTGTTGCTGGGCGTGTTGTTCGCCGGCGAACACATCGGCTGGGCGGAAGGTGCGGCGATGGCGGTGATCATCAGCGCCGTCGTGCTCATCGGCCTGCCGCAGTGGCGCAAGCAGAAACCGGTGTAGAAAGGGTAAACTGCGCGCCATTGTCTTCTACAGACTCTTGTGCGCTGACCTTTTTCCAACGGTACTGAAATGACATTCGCCTCCCTCGGCCTGATCGAACCCCTGCTGCGTGCCCTCGAAACACTGGGCTATCAGACTCCCACCCCCGTTCAGGCCCAGGCGATTCCGCCCGTGCTCGAAGGCCGCGACCTCATGGCCGCCGCCCAGACCGGCACCGGCAAGACCGCAGGTTTCGCGCTGCCACTGCTGCAACGCCTGACCATGGAAGGCCCGAAGGTCGCTGCCAATTCCGTCCGTGCGCTGGTGCTGGTGCCGACCCGCGAACTGGCCGAACAGGTTCACGAAGCCATCGCGCAATACGCCGAGCACCTGCCGCTGACCACTTACGCGGCCTACGGCGGCGTCAGCATCAACCCGCAAATGATGAAACTGCGCCGAGGCGTTGATGTGCTGGTCGCCACTCCCGGCCGGCTGCTCGACCTGTATCGCCAGAACGCGGTGAAGTTCTCCCAACTGCAGACCCTGATCCTCGACGAAGCCGATCGCATGCTCGATCTCGGCTTTTCCGAAGAGCTGCGCGACATCTACGCCGCGCTGCCGAAGCGCCGTCAGACGCTGCTGTTCTCCGCGACCTTCTCCGATGCGATTCGCGCGTTGGCCGGGCAGATGCTCGACAACCCGCTGACCATCGAGGTTAGCCCGCGCAACGTGGCGGCGTCGTCGGTCAAGCAGTGGATCGTCACCGTCGACAAGAAGCGCAAGAGCGAGCTGTTCATTCATCTGCTCAAGAAGCATCGCTGGGGTCAGGTGCTGGTGTTCGCGAAAACCCGCGTCGGTGTCGACCAGTTGGTCGAGCGCCTGCAAGGCCTGAGCCTCAACGCAGACGGCATTCACGGCGACAAACCTCAGGCCACTCGCCAGCGTGCGCTGGATCGCTTCAAGAGCGGTGACGTGCAGATCCTGGTCGCCACCGATGTGGCGGCTCGCGGTCTGGACATCGACGACCTGCCGACCGTGGTCAACCTCGACCTGCCGATCGTTGCCGAAGACTACATCCACCGCATCGGCCGCACCGGTCGCGCGGGGCAGACAGGGGAAGCGATCTCTCTGGTGTGCGCCGACGAAGTCGACCTGCTCAGTGCCATCGAAATGCTTACCCGCCAGACCCTGCAGCGCCGTGAAGAACCCGACTTCATTCCGGAACACCGCGTGCCGGCCACCGACGCGACCGGGCAGATTCTGAAAAAGCCGAAGAAGCCAAAGAAACTCAAAACCAGTGGCGGAGGCGGCAAACGCAATCTGGGCAAATGGGTGGATAGCGGCGAAGCGGCGCATGAAGTACCGGCCATCAAGCCAGTGCGCAAAGTACCGGTGTTCAACACCGGGCCGCGTAAGCGCAAGCCTTAAGGCGCCTTGAACACCCTGTAGTAATAATGGACGTTGCCGTTAAAATGCGGTCTGTTCATTTCGTTGATCGTCGGTACCTGTGTTCGGACGTATCCGACAGTTGATTCGCACAAGAGGCTGACCATTTTCTGGCACCCTCGCTTTCCATGGACCCGGCAGCGCGCAAAGTTGCCAACACTCAGGGTATGAATTTCGCGTGAAGATCTTAGTTACTGGCGGCGCAGGCTTCATCGGCTCAGCAGTCGTACGGCACATCATTGCCAACACCACCGATTCGGTCGTCAACGTCGACAAGCTGACTTACGCGGGTAACCTTGAGTCGCTGCAAACAGTTGACCAGAACGGGCGCTATGCCTTCGAACACGTCGACATCTGCAACCGCGAAGACCTTGATCGCGTATTCCGCGAGCATCAGCCGGATGCCGTGATGCACCTGGCGGCCGAGTCCCATGTTGACCGCTCCATCAGCGGGCCGTCCGAGTTCATACAGACCAACATCATCGGCACTTACGTGTTGCTTGAAGCCGCACGCGGTTATTGGTCTGCGCTGGACGAGAGCCGGAAGTCTGCATTCCGCTTTCACCACATTTCAACCGACGAAGTGTACGGCGATCTCCATGGGCCGGAAGATCTCTTCACCGAAACCACCCCGTATCAGCCAAGCTCGCCATATTCAGCGAGCAAGGCAAGCTCCGACCACCTCGTCCGCGCTTGGGCGCGCACCTATGGCCTGCCGACGCTGGTGACGAACTGCTCGAACAACTACGGGCCGTTCCACTTCCCCGAGAAACTGATCCCGTTGGTCATTCTCAACGCGCTGGAAGGCAAGCCGCTGCCGATCTACGGCAAAGGCGACCAGATCCGCGACTGGCTGTTTGTCGAAGACCACGCCCGTGCGCTCTACAAAGTCGTTACTGAAGGCGAAGTGGGCGAGACCTACAACATCGGCGGTCACAACGAGAAACAGAACATCGAAGTCGTGCGCACCGTTTGTGCATTGCTCGACGAATTGCGTCCTGATTCAGCGTTCCGTCCTCACGTTGAGCTGCTGACTTATGTTCAAGACCGTCCGGGCCACGATCTGCGCTATGCGATCGACGCCAGCAAAATTCAGCGTGAGCTAGGCTGGGTTCCCGAAGAAACCTTCGAATCCGGGATCCGCAAGACCGTGCAGTGGTACCTCGATAATCCTGAGTGGGTTTCGCACGTTAAAAGCGGCAGCTACCAACAGTGGATCGACAAGAACTACGCAGAGCGCGAAGACAAAGAATGAAAATCCTCCTGCTCGGTAAAAACGGCCAGGTCGGCTGGGAGCTGCAACGCGCCTTGAGTGTATTGGGCGAAGTGATTGCACTTGATCGCCATCCGGCCGCCACTCCCTACGGCACGCTGGTGGGCGACTTGTCGGACCTCGCCGGTCTGCGCGAAGCCATCCGTAGCGTGTCGCCGCAGGTCATCGTCAATGCGGCTGCTTACACCGCAGTAGACAAAGCCGAAACCGAGCGCGAACTGGCACACACCATCAACGCGTTGGCGAGCCAGGTGATGGCCGAAGAAGCCAAGCGTCTCGACGCGCTGCTGGTGCACTACTCGACCGACTACGTGTTCGACGGCAGTGGCATGAAGCCGTGGAAAGAGACCGACGCCGTCGCGCCGGTCAATTACTACGGCGCCACCAAGCTGGAAGGCGAACAGTTGATTGTCGCTTCGGGCTGCAAGCACCTGATATTCCGCACCAGCTGGGTGTATGCGGCGCGTGGCAACAATTTCGCGAAAACCATGCTGCGCCTGGCCAAAGACCGCGCCTCGTTAAACGTGATCGCCGATCAGATCGGGGTGCCGACTGGCGCTGATCTGCTGGCGGACGTGGCGGTGGCCGCGCTTCAAAAAGCGCTGGTCAACCCTGAGCTGTGCGGCATTTACCACCTCGCTCCTGCCGGCGAGACCTCGTGGCACGCCTACGCGAGCTACGTCATCGATTTCGCTCGCGCTAACGGTGAAGTGCTGGCGGTCGAGACGATAAGCCCGATCGCAACCACCGAATACCCTACACCCGCTAGTCGTCCGCTGAATTCGCGCCTTGCGACGGACAAGCTACGCGAGACCTTTTCTCTACACTTGCCGGATTGGCAAAGTGGCGTAACCCGCATGCTTATGGAAGCTCTGAACAAATGAACACGACCAATCGTAAAGGAATCATTCTGGCCGGCGGTTCGGGCACTCGCCTGCACCCGCTGACACTGGGCGTTTCCAAGCAGATGCTTCCGATCTACGACAAGCCAATGATTTTCTACCCGTTGTCGGTGCTCATGCTGGCTGGCATGCGCGAAATTTTGATCATTTCGACGCCCGACGATTTGCCGAGCTTCCGCAAGTTGCTCGGCGATGGCAGTCAATACGGCATCGAACTGACCTACGCCGAACAGCCTAGCCCGGATGGCCTCGCCCAAGCCTTTATCATTGGCGAAGAGTTCATCGGCAAAGACCCTTGCTGCCTGATCCTGGGCGACAACATCTTTTACGGCCAACACTTCTCGGACAACCTGCGCGCCGCCGGCGAGCAGACCGAAGGCGCGACCGTGTTCGGCTACCACGTCAACGATCCGGAGCGTTTTGGGGTGGTTGAGTTCGACAAGGACGGCCGCGCACTGAGCATCGAAGAAAAGCCAGCAGCGCCGAAATCAAGCTATGCGGTGACCGGTCTGTATTTCTACGACAACCAGGTTGTCGAGATCGCGAAAAACATCAAACCGTCCGAGCGGGGCGAGCTTGAAATTACCGACGTCAATCGTGTCTACCTTGAGCAGAAGAGCCTGACTGTACAAATGCTGGGTCGCGGCTTCGCCTGGCTGGACACCGGTACCCACGAATCGCTGCTGGAAGCCAGCCACTTTGTCCACACCATCGAACAGCGCCAAGGCTGGAAAGTGGCATGCCTCGAAGAGATCGGTTACACCAACGGCTGGATCACCGAAGAGCAGGTCGCTTCCCAAGCTGAAAAGCTGAAGAAAACCGGGTACGGACAGTACTTGCAAAAGATGCTTGACCACGGCAACGCGTGATAGACCTTTGAACGAATAGGCTGCCAACAGCATGTCTTTTGAGTTACCCGAAGTCGCTGTGCTGTTGGCTGCCTATAACGGCATGTCGTGGATAGAGGAGCAGATTGCCTCTATCCTCGCGCAGACCAATGTGCACGTCAGCATCTACATCAGCGTCGACCCGTCGACCGATGGTACCGAAGGCTGGTGCGCCGAGTACGCGGCGACTCACCCTAACGTAACGTTGCTCCCTTCTGCAGGCCCATTCAAGGGCGCCGCACGCAACTTCTTCCGCCTGATACGCGATGTCGATATCGGCGAATACGATTTTGTATCCTTCTCCGACCAAGACGATATCTGGTATCCCGACAAGCTTGAGCGTGCGGTTGCAAAACTGCGTTCGGACGATGTTGACGGTTACTCCAGTAACGTCGTCGCCTTCTGGCCCGATGGCCGAAGAATGCTTGTCGACAAAGCCCAGCCTCAGGTGCAATGGGATCACCTCTTCGAAGCCGCGGGGCCGGGATGCACGTATGTGCTCAAGCCAGCGCTAGCAGCGGGGTTCAAGAGGCTGATCGTGGATGAGTGGGAGAGGGTGCAGGACGTCGCGTTGCATGACTGGTTTTGTTATGCGTACGCGCGCAGCCATGGGTTTACGTGGTTTATCGATCCAGTGCCTGGGATGGATTATCGGCAGCATGCGGATAATCAGGTTGGGGTGAATACTGGATTCAGCACAGCAATCGCACGGGCGAAGAAAGCCCTGAACGGTTGGTGGTTCGCTCAGGTGTCAATAGTTGGATCGCTTCTAGATAGTCACCCTGACGGTGCGCCACATATCAGTTCACGATTATGGCTGGCGTTGACCGCCCGCAAGTGTCGCCGCCGTCGCCGCGACCAGATCGCCTTCACGCTGGCGTGTGTCGGATCAATTGTGGCTGGAAGTAGATTTAAATCCTGAGGTCCTCATCGGAAGAGAAAACCAGGCATGATGATTGATGCGCCCGGAATACGAGTCATTTGTTCATATGGGGCCAGGAGACGTGCGGGGTCCAACCGCGGCAATCGGTACCGAATCTTGTTTTGCCTTTGGTGGAACTTAGCTGCGAATCAGGTAGAGGAATATGTATGAGGCGCGTGGTGATCATCGGCGCGGGATTCAGTGGCACTGTAGCTGCGGTTGAATTCATGAGACATGCTCCCCAAGGAGCAGAATTAATACTGGTAAATCGTTCTGGCAAAATGGCGCGGGGTTTAGCATACGGAACGAGTAGCCCACACCATCTATTAAACGTGCCTGCTGGCAATATGTCCGCACTGCAGGATGATCCAGACTCTTTTGTGCGTTTCTGCCGTCGCTTAGACACTGAAACTCACTCCGGCAGTTTCGTCTCTCGTTCGCTATACGGTGTGTATTTGGAGGAGCTCCTGGCCGTTGCTGAGTCGCAAAGCGCAGGTCGTGTCACCTGTCGGCGCGTAGCGGGTAACGTGCTCTCGGTTGAAAAGAAGGGGAGCGACGTCTTGTTGGAAATGGCTTGCGGAGCAAAAATCCTGGCTGATCATGTCATTCTGGCGCTGGGAAATTTTGCCCCCTCAAATCCACTGGCTGTAAATCCACAATCATTTTCGCCATTTTATATCGCAGACCCGTGGTTGAATCACTTGGAGCTTGCCCATAAGGATGCTCCCAGGGTCCTGCTCATTGGGACGGGACTGACTGCTGTCGATGTATTATTGTCCATCAAACGCTCCCTGCCGTCCGCGCAAGTTTTTATGGTCTCACGCCGCGGGCTGCACCCAAAAGCCCACAGGGACCAGCTCCCAGCTGATGGCTTTACGACGGATGTCCAGAGTTTAATTCTTAATGCTGCGCCTACTGTTCGGACGTATTTAAGGATCGTACGGAACTGTATAAGTATCTCGTCAGAGCATTGGAGGGAGGTAATTACGGCTCTCAGAAATATCACTCCAGAATTGTGGTCGCGTTTGCCGTTAATCGAGCGTAGGCGTTTCCTGCGACACCTCCAGGTATATTGGGACTCACATCGGCACAGAATTGCGCCCGAAACGTCTCGCATTTTCGAAGCTGGTATACAGGATTCTAGTGTTGAACTCATCGCAGGTAGAGTTACCGCAGTGGAGATCAAAGGGGATGTCTGTGAGGTCGACGTGGCGCGGCGTGGCTCTGAGCGCGTTTATCGGGTGGCGGTCAACAAGATAATCAATTGCACTGGACCTTGCACTAGCCTCTCTAGAATAGAAGATGAGTTGATGCGAAATCTTGTCAGCGCCGATATTATTTCCTCAGATAATCTTGGGCTGGGGATTAATGTATCACCTCGCTATGAAGTATTGAGCAGTCAGGACATTGCGACGCCATGGCTTAGTTATGTTGGGCCGATGCTTAAAGCTACATACTGGGAAGCGACAGCCGTACCTGAGTTGCGGGTCCATGCTAAAGCGCTGGTAATTGAAGTCATGCGCAGGTTATCCGCTGCGCCCTAAGAGCAAAGCGACTTCTCAGTCGGCACCTGCTATAGGGCTACTGCCGTCTCTTAAGGAGGCGCCAGGGCCCTAATGCCTGCTTGAACGACAGGCGCCAACTGTAAGCCTTCGGAACTCAAGCGCTGAGCGCGAACTGCCACAAGCGGCTATGGGACTGAAGCTCTATGCCGCGAGGCGTTAAAATACCACTTTTCAAATAGCATGTACGACACATAGGAAGCAAAAAGGGTAAGCACAAAAGTCGTCAAAAATGCAAATACGGCACCCCCAAGCGACGCGGGCCATGGAGTTAGCTTGTATAGCACAAGGGACGCAATGACCGAATGATACAAATATAGCGAATAGGACAGCGTGCCCAGCGTTCTCATAGCGGGAAGCATAAGGAACGAGCCAAGGGCAGAGGTTCGCCATACCAGTCTAACAAACAGCACTGCGGCGCACGCCAGGAATAGGGAATAATAACTTTGGTAGCTAATGACTCCTAAAGCCTTTATGACTCCGCAGCTTAGGTAAGCAATGACCGCAATCGAGAGGGGGATTTTGGATGCGAATGCTTTGAGGGATGATTCAGATAAAATCCCGATGAGTCCCCCCACAAACAGAGCTTCGAACCGGATGAGCGAAGTCGGTATGCAGAACAGAATTGCTAGCAAAATTACGAACTTTATGGAGGCTTTAGCTGTATTGCCTGGTACCAGTGCCAATGCAGGTATTATCACGTAGAAAGCGAATTCGTATCCGAGCGACCAAGATACGTGGTTGTAGGGCATCACCCCCAACGCCGGAAAAGCATTTAAAAAAATCAGGTTGCCCAGGAAGTCCATGATTTTCCACGGCCATCCAAATACTTGCACCACAATTAGGGTGGTGATGAGTAGCGACACGAGAAATGCAGGATAGATGCGCTTAACTCTGGCGAGTACGAAGCTCGAATAAGAGAAGTTTGGTTTCTGGATCAGTCTTGTCATCAAAAAGCCGCTGATGATGAAAAAGATATCTACGCCATGGTTGCCGTCCGCTAAATAATATAGCGCCTTAAGCGTTCTTGAGTCGGAGGAGTAGCTAAACTCAAGTGGACTTATTTTAAAATATTCGAGAACAATTCCGGAGAGGACATGCTCAACGAATACAATGAGCGCAGCGTAAAATCTCACTCCTTCTAAGCAGGGGTATGCTAACGGCCTGACAAGCAAGACAGTGCTTTTTTTCATGCTATATGTGGCCTGTTCTGGGTTGTTTTTATTAGCCATGCTGAAGGAGAGTAGCCGAAGCTACCTAGTTTTTAGGCTTTTTCCCACGACCCCGTATCTGGTAAGTTTTGAAGTGTGATGAGTGTGATTGCTCAAGTCCAGACTTTTGTTAAGCCGTGCCGAGCTGACTTATAGTCGAGCACATCATCCATCGCTAATGGGCACAGTGCCCCAATACCGTGCGCGGACAGGTGGCGAGTGAGGGTTAGCCAAGCCTCTTTTGATCTGAAGGTAGTCGCTGCGGCCCTTGATCGGCCCCAGGCATGGGCGCGACGGTTTTACCAGGCCGTTGGCGCGGTTGGCACCAGGACTGCCAGTACTGCCTTAAAGTGGGTTACCATGGCTGCTTTTCGAGCGGGCGCTGCTGGCCGACAAAACATCATCGAATCCATTTACGAAAGGGCTGCCACTCGGTGGACCCATCCCTGGCTCTGATCTCCATGTCGATTGTGAGTTCTTGATCGATCAAAGGTATGAAACGGCGAAAACCATGACAATGACAGACTTGAAAATTGCGGTAATCATCCCTTGCTACAAGGTCAAGGCACATATCCTCGGTGTTATCGCCGAGATTGGAAGCGAGGTGACTAAAATCTACGCGGTCGACGACTGTTGTCCAGAGCAATCTGGCAGTTTTGTCGAAGAACACTGCACTGATCCTCGAGTAGTCGTCGTACGCAACGAACAAAATCAGGGAGTGGGCGGTGCCGTTATGGCTGGCTATCAGGCTGCCATCGCCGACGGCATGGACATATTTGTGAAAATTGACGGCGATGGGCAAATGGACCCTCGTTTGCTCCCTGAATTTGTCGCCCCCATCATTCACGGTGAGGCAGACTACACCAAGGGGAACCGGTTCTTCGACCTCGAGGAAATCCGTCAGATGCCCAAGATTCGTCTGTTCGGTAACGCCGCGCTGTCGTTTTTAACTAAGCTTTCTTCGGGCTATTGGGATCTTTTTGACCCGACCAATGGCTATACCGCAATCCATCGAGATGTTGCGCGCCATCTACCTTTCAACAAAATCAGCCGGCGTTATTTTTTTGAAACTGACATGCTTTTCCGTCTGAATACATTGCGAGCAGTTGCCGTAGATATTCCGATGGATGCTAAATACGCCGATGAGGTCAGCAACCTCAAGATATCTAAAATCGTTGGCGAGTTTTTCGTCAAGCACATGCGGAATCTGGCCAAGCGCATTTTCTATAGTTATTACCTGCGTGACATGTCGCTCGCATCGTTAGAGCTGCCTTTGGGGTTGATTTTGGTGATCGTAGGTTCTGTGTTCGGGTTCTCTCATTGGGCGTCGTCCCTGAGTTCAGGTGTACCTACGCCAGCCGGAACAGTGATGCTTTCAGCGCTGCCAATTATCTTGGGTACCCAGTTCATCCTCGCATTTATCGGACACGATGTTCAGGCGGTACCTAAGCGAGCATTCCATTTGTTGCGCAAAAACAAATCCGTCAACGAGCTGAAAGTAAAATGATTTATTTCGTAGCGCTTATATGCGTCCTTGGTATTGCTGCTGGGCAGATTCTCTTCAAATTGAGCGCCTCTACTCTGCAACGCACTGGAAGCTTCTTTGATATAGCTACCCTTACCACACTGTTTTCGGCTTTTGCGCTGTATGGTATTACAACGATTGCCTGGGTGTGGGTGCTGCAGAAGATCGAGCTTGGGAAGGTTTATCCGCTAATGGCGTTGGCGTTTGTCATTGTGCCAATTGGGAGTCATCTGTTCTTCGGTGAAAAATTTCAGCCTCAGTACTTCATTGGTGTCGCAGTCATCATCTTAGGCATCATCATCACAGTTAAGGCCTGATAAACACTAAGGCTTTGGTGGGGCGAGATGCTCAAAAGGCTCTATTAAAATTCGCGCCGTTTGACATTAAGAATGTCACTCGGCGCGAATTGATAGCCCCTACTAAAAACGCTTTATTGGGACGCTCACAGGAGCAGGCCCGTCATCGTTTCCAATAAGTTATTCGTCCCCCCATGAGCAATACCATGAAAAGCATCATGACCAGTGGTATTGCACCAAATAGATACCTGAAGTCTGCGGCAATGGCTGTTGGCAGGTAAGATGCGTACATCAAAGCGGTAGCCGCAGCGATGAGTGCACTGATAAGCAGTAGCCGACGTGGCAGGCGGGCATAGACACCAATCACCACCGCTAGGACCAGAGCGCCTAACCAAAAAAAGTGACGGTATATAGGCCAAGTAAAATATTGCACCGCAATATCGTAGATAAGTTGACTCCGCTGATCGCGTCCTTCACCGATACCTACTTGTTTAAGATAGCTCGGGTTTCCTTCCACTCCGATGTGGATAGGAAGCGTGCCCTCCAATCCATATAGACCTATCAGCTTTCCAAAAGCCGACAACCGGTGCTCTGCGTAAGCCCCTGGATTTTGTTTAAGCATCGCCCACCACGCATCACTCAACTCGCTGTTCGGCAGCCGGCCAACCCAAGCTTGAGTAAACGGGGTACGGTCCAAGGTGTCCACCCGTTCCGGTGTGTAGATCTGACGGATGGCTGTCAGCTGCTCTGGACTAATTGGGAATGCGTAATCGCTTGCCTGTCGGTCTGAGTCACTTACCATGCCTGCGAGATCGAAAATCATTAAATTACGAAACCCGACAGAGGTCGCGACCTTCACGGGTGGTTTGATAGCTGCGTCAACTCTTTTTTGGAGTACCGTAACGCTTACTAAGAATGCGGCGATGACCCCGGCAATCACGTAAAACTTCTGGTTCCGAGAATTGCTTGGCCACAAAGCTACAATCACCGCCAGCAAGATGCAGGGGACCATAAAGATACCCTGCTGGCGGGTGATCATTCCCGCTGCCAGAACTGCGATGGCCCCTAGTGCGCAGGCATAGCGTTTGTAAATGCCACCTGTACTCGCTGCAAGCGTTAGAGCACATCCTGAAGTGAGAAGTGACGCGAACAGCACATCCTTCCAGACGATGCCTGCGTACAGGAATATGATCGGGTTCAGCACAATCACTATTGCGAGGATTATTCGCCAGTAAGGGAGGTGGTCCCGCCCTTGGTCTTGGCCCATATTGCCCACCGAAACGGCAGTCAAGGCAAAGCTGCCGTAAAGGAGAACAGCGTTTATCAGCACCAAAAGCGAAGTTGCAACTGAGCCGCCCCCGAGCCACCTCATCAGCGCAGACATGAAGGGCGGGTTGTAGCTGATAGACTGCCCGATTGACGCTTCATAGAGCTGAACGCTGGTGTCCATAGAGACCTGTCCAGGAGCCTGAAGCGCGATGCACGTGCAGGCTGCAACTCCGGCGATAACCGAAATCAATACACCTGCCTGCGACTTCGAGACGACCGGCCATCGATAGCTCTGTTGATCCTCCGACGCTTGGTGGTGTACCGCTGCTGAAGGCACCTCAGGCGTCATTTCGAAACTCGCTTCACGATTCCCGCGACCCCTTCAGTCCGAAGTACTTCCCATGCTCGCTTTGCCAGCTTGACGCCGTGGCGCGGGTCATCAATGGCATTAGCAAAGTGGTCGCGTACTCTGCTTGAGCTGAACACTGCGGCGGTTCCACCCGCTTGATAGCCAGGGGTTAATGCGCTGGTTAAGCGCACCATTTCTGCTGGAGCAGCATTTTTGTCAAACAACAAAGGGAATTCGATACGGCCTTGGGATTCCCACCATCCTTTATAGCCACCTTCCTGAGTCAAGAAAGGGTTCGGGAAAGCCTGCTGTAGATCAAGTCGCTCTCGGTAGATCAACCGGGCTGGCTTCGGAATTACCGTGCCGTCGTCAAATCGCGAAAATGCCCAGACGACTTTGCTCAGCGGGTCTTTGCCCAGCTCGGCGATGGTGCGGGTATACCACTCGATGAGCGCATGTACTGTCTCCTGTCCGCCCGCGTTCTTGCGAGCCATCGTACGATGATCACCGCTATCGAAACCTGTGAAGTGATAGAAACCCAAAGGTTGCCCATCCACCATCACACTATCTGGTAGCTCGCCCGTAATTTTGCGCGTGGTGGCGTTCCATGGTGCAACGTTCAAGCGCGACGTGCGCATAATGCAAACGCCTTCAAAGAAAGCAGGTGCCAAGTCGATCCAGCGTTGATCGGTGAACAAGCCGTTATGAATTTCGGCGCGGCAGAAGTAATACAGACGATCAGACCACCAGCGGGCGAATTGCTTGCCTACCTCTGTTGGCGCTACGGCCAGGAAACCCAAATTATAAATGCCGTGTTTTAGGCTGGAGATCTCATTGTCCATGATCGCTGCCAAGGACGGTTCTGGCTCAATTTGATGGGGGGTGAGGGCGATATTTGAATGGCCCAGTGCCTCAATCACATCGGTCAAAGGCGAAAAGAGAACAGTATCTGGGTCCATGTAAATAACACCCGCGCAGTCCTCGCGGTCCAGCAGCCGAGCTAGCAGAAAAGGCTTAATTGCGGTGGAGAGTTCAACGATTGTGTGACAAAACGCCCATCCTGTTGCGTTTGGAATATCCAGACTGCTCAGTGGGTGAATCTCATCGAAAGGCTCCGCGGACAGATCAAGACCTGCCGGAATTTCATCGGACAAAGCCAAGTGGACGACCCACTCAGGGTGGAATTTTTTGATCGACTCAATCAGCGCGCGAACTTTGGGGATGTAGTTACAAGCGGCGCTCGTGTAAACGTGTATTTTTTTCAAGAGATAACCTTCATTGTTAACGGATGCATGGAGCGATCAAAAGCGATAATTTCTTCAAGTAGCCCTGGTCCATCTTGACGTGCCGAAACGTGTCCTGAAGGTTGGCTACGGACGATGTCAGCCTGGGCACCAAGGTCCAGGCAGATCATTGGTAGATTCATTGAGATGATCTCGTGCGCAACAAACGAGAAAGTTTCGGGGCAAATCGATGGCAGCAGGGCAATATTGATTTTGTGCTTCTCGATGATCTTGGGCAGATCATCTTGCTTGTACGGGCCGGTCTGCGTTACTACCTCTGGCGGACACCATGCGTCCACACTGCCAACAACGACAATGCGTACACCGGCGCCCGAAGCGGCGATCGCCTTGGCGAGGTCTGCAACCACCCCTGCTCCCTTGTGATGGGATATGGATCCGATGACGCCGATTGTAAGAACGGGTTCTTCCGCGCGGCTGTTTCGTACCGTTCGAAGCGGCGGAACTTCATGGGGAATCAGTGTAGCCCTCGCTGCCACTTCCGGGTACGCACGGCCTAAGAGTCGTCTGGTCGAATCTGAAAAACACCGTATCTCGTCCGCAGCGTTGAATAGGTCTCCCCAAACGCTTCGCCAGTTGGTAATTGATCTCTCACCCGTAAGGGAAACAAAGCCGTCACCGTGGTAGGGCAGGCATGACTCGCATTGGCTGATCGACGGGACGCCACAATAAACGCCTGTGCTGTCCAGCAAGAAATTTGAAGGACAGACCAGAAAATAGTCGTGCATCGCAACGATCAGTTCAGACTTGTACCTTGCCTTCACATTCAGAACGAGCTGCTGGATGAGCGCGGGATTCGGGAATGACACTGCGCAATTAAAAAACAGTCTTACCGACTTGGCAGGTTTGAGTAGCGCTATGAGCGACTCTAATGGCTGCAATGCCGAGGCGAAGCTGCCGGCCCCGTCACGGACTTCTATGAATGGCTCCATTGATGCCACCTTGAAGCTAAGAAGCACAACGGTGTCACCTGCCTCTACCCATTGCTTCACCAAGCGCTCGCGAAAAAGGTTAGCCCCCCCTCCCATCGAGTGGTCAATCACAAGACGGCAGTGCTTACCTCTTACCCGCTGTGAGACACTCGGATCATCAGGCTCGCCCAAGCGAGGGTTGCTCTTGCCGTATCTTATGGCTTTCTGCACTAACTGGGTTAGCTTGCCTCGCCTTACGTACCCCCAAGCGCGCCTCAATAGGTAGCGGCTTTCCGCTACCCCTGCCCTTGGAGCGGCTTGGCTGATGGCAGTGTGGAGGTCATTGCGAACCACTCTGCCATCTGTAAGCTGAAATACCAAATCCGCATTTTCGGGAGGTACCCCGCTCCAGCCCGCCATCAACATGAAACCCGACTGGCCAGCTTGGGCATGATGAGGAAAGACAATGGCAACCTCTTCCCTGACTCGGCCAGTTGAAACGTCGACGGATTCAATGCGTCCGTCGGCATATTTAAGTTCCAAGGTGGCATGTGAAATGGTGCCCGCTTTATCAAGCGCCCAGCCATAGCCGAACAAGCCGTATGGATGAAGTGCGATGTGATCGATTTGGCACATCAACGTATCATGCAGATCGCTCTGGTGCTGATCTTGGGCTGCTACTCCGCTAGTCACTTAGATGTCTCGTCCTTATTTGTGTCGCTGTCCGCCTCGTCAGTAGCGGGTACGACGTAGCCTTTGATGACCGCAGCATGGGTGAACTCTTTCTCCAGCCGTTCTATGGTCGCTTGTCGAGTTAACGCAAGGTTTTCTGCAAACGCTAGCCCATCGCTGGTGAGCTTCAATTGCGGTTCCAATTCTCCTATCCGCTCTAATCTTTCGAACGCAAGCTTTTCAGCATAGGCGAGAGCATCAAGTGTCCGCTTTAATTGCGACTCCTGCGAGGTTAGCTCTGCCAAGCGTTTCAGCGCTAGCTCTTCAGTAACCTGTAGTGCATCGCTAAGTTCGATTAAACGGGAGTCCATTACAGTGAGCTGGCGGTCCGTTGCAAAAAAGTTCTGAACAGCTTGCAGCGTTGGTTTGATCTCGACTTCAAACGATCTTTTTATGCTTAGCCATTCCGGACTCTGCAAAGCGATATTAGGAGACATGCCGTTGCTCGCCACAGAGCGCCAAAACGTGTACGCGCTAATGATCAACGGGTGCATTAGCGGTTTCGCGGTGCCCTTACCGTTCGCTAACCCCGGAGAGATGAAATCTGAGGCAAAACTTTCAACCAAGTTTTCGCTGACGGAAATCCCGATCCATTTTGCCAAGCCTCGCATGACCTCGGCAGGAGCATGCAGAAGGTCAGAAAAATCTATTAAATGCGTATCCGAGTGCTCCTGGAGATAATCCAAGCTGCCAAGCAGATGATTGAACCAGAGCCAGCCGGCCCGCTCGACCGCTATCCCATCACGTCTATTCAATGAGAGCGCGACTTCTGCAGGATCGCGTAGCATCAGCAACAGGCAAGGCGTCAGCCCGCGAGACCTGAATGTCTCAGACCAGAAAGCCGAAAGCAGGCACATTCTGGGGTCTTTGAAACCCCAGACGCGAGTATCGCCAAAAACCTCGTCAACCAAGTCGTAGGCTGCAGTCCTTTGGGGGGCCCAGCGCGAGGCAGCGCTATCGGGGAATGGGTAAGCGGAATCCCAGCGGAGCCCGGCCATATCCAACAACCGAGTGTTGAATTCGACGAATTTCTTCTCTTCAAAATAACCTTTCGGGTTCCATTCGTCCCCTCGATAGAGAGAGGTCCCCATCACCACTCCAAGCTGCTGAAGGCCCGCAGCAATGGCACTCGTGCCGCTTCTATGCATGCCCAGCACCAGTACGACTTTGCTGTCCGCTCCGGAATTATCGCTCTTTGTCGAATCGTCTTCCATTTACCAAATCGCTTTCTAAAAAGTCTTTGTGAGATGCCGAGATCTATCGTTGGAGCCATGATGCCCACTGATTGATGACGGCTGAGGGTGCTCCGCGCGGAAAGCCCCTCCATGTTGCCGCGCTCAACAAAGCGCAGACGTCACCATTGCGACATCTTGCCATTCCTAGAAAATCGCCTGAGTGATGAGTTTATGCCACGTTTTGCCGCGACGTCCTAGCTATCCGAGTAGCGGCGCGACACAGAACGTACTCCGCCCGCGGCACCTAACCTCCAACCACGCGCGGTGGCCGGTGCCTGTTCTCTGTAGCGATGAGCTACTTGAAGTTCTGGCCTTTCCTCGTGCGGCACGATACTGGATAGAGCTTGTTGTTGCCACTTGTCAGAGCGCTCTATGCCCTAATCCGTCGCTGCCGGAGCCAAAATCCGGACTGAGTTCGGCACACATCCCGGCGCTTCCTTCTTTAGCGCTTACAGGTGGTACCCCATGAAGCCTGAATATTGAGGGTTGTATTTTTCAAGCTTTACCCCTGCTAAACGTTTGGGGCGGGTTTGGTCAGCGTGCCGTGGCGCTCGCCCCAGGGCTGATCCGGCCACAGCGCCCACGCCTTGGCATCCGGCGTAGCCAGTGCATCCGACTTCTATGTATACAAATGTTGCTAGGCTGCATTGCAAATGATTGGTAAATAAAAAGAGTTGACGCTTTTCATCACCTTCCGGGCAATCGCATACATCTCGTTGTGTTACCGAATGAAGCCCATGCCTCGCCATCCGGGCGATTGTGGTGATTCGATTGCCTCCACCCGCTACGCGAAGGCTCGGCCATCCGCATGGTGATACGAGCAGATGCCTGTGTATGCTAGGATCGGAGTTTGACGGGCTGAAGTTCAGCCCCTTCCACAATGACGCAGCTTTTTCAGCGCACATGTAGGCCACATCGAGCGGACGTTGACGGAGAGAGATTTTGAGTAATACGAGTTTTTATGAGACTGCAGTTAATCAGCAGCTCAGATCTGCGTTGAAAAAGCAGCGTCCAGTTGTAATATGGCTGACTGGGCTTAGCGGGGCTGGTAAATCCACTATTGCGAATGCGTTGGAAACAGAGCTGCTTGCACTTGGCAAACATACCTATCTTCTAGATGGAGATAACGTACGTACCGGATTGTGTGGTGATCTTGGCTTCAGTGACCAGGACCGCAAGGAAAATATCCGTCGCATTGCTCAAGTCGCTAATCTGTTCACGGATGCCGGACTGATAGTCATAGTTGCGTTCATTTCGCCTTTCCGCGACGACAGAAGACTGGCGCGGGAGATCATCGGGTCGGATAAGTTTGTCGAGGTATTCATTGATACGCCCCTCGCTGAATGTGAGCGACGGGATCCCAAGGGGCTGTATGTCAAAGCGCGTTCAGGGTTGATCAAGAACTTCACGGGGCTGGACTCTGTGTACGAACCGCCGGTCGCGCCAGATATAAGGATAAATACAGTTGATTATAGCGTTCAGGACGCGGTCAACGATATCTTGCTCGGCTTGGATCGTTACCTCGCCCCTTAAAAAGTATTATTGGTCCGTGTTGTAAGGAGCAATATTGGAGGTACTTACGAAGGCTCTTATAAGCACCTCATGTTGAGGGGTAGGTAGCCGAGTCAGAAAAAACACGGGTACCAAGCGCTACCAACGGGACAGTGTCTTGTAGATCGGGCTGACCAATCTATAGTGACTTCTTTAATCTGCCTTCAGTTCCAGTTCGGGCATTTCCCTCATCGAATGACGGGTGCCTGACTCGATAACTTCGACTACGATCACATCTGGCTTAAATTGTTCAACGAGGTCTTTTCGAAAAAAAACCGTCTTGTACATGAGCTGTTATGATTGTCTCAAATTGTTCTTTCAGCATTGGCAGTAACTCCGATGCAAACGAGTCTCTGAGTAGTAAAAGCGTTTTACCCGTCTTTGCATCGGTATGGAGTACTTGTGGTGCAACCCAACTATGGTCGTTACTTAGAAAGGTAGTCTTTGTTGAATCATGCGTTATGGCCGTGGCAAAGGTTACCCGATCATGGGCGACAAAGTCATCGATGCCCAGCATCAAAGAAAGGTTTCTGGGTGCGGGCGTCTAGATATCTTCGGCCTGACGCCTCGGGCCTGATAAACACAGCCGAGCGAGGGCGTTCAGGCCTCTCTTCGGTAGGGTAGCCTCATTCATATCGGCAATCTTGCGATGATAGATATCACCAAGCCGGGACTCGATGCTTCGGCTACCTCAACGTACATAGGAATTATTAGAAAATATCCTTTACGGTGGAGACACAGTCAAAATCGACTACTCCCGTCGCAGTATCATTTTCTGTAGGGCTAACCTTGAAAAGGTAGGCGTCGATAATACGGTGCAGATAAGTGTCTTCCTCTCCGATCAAGCCTGTAACGCCTGCGTTCAAAAAATAAGTGCCAATGTTCAGCTTGCAATTGAACTGAAATTCCACGTCTATTTCCTGGCCTGCAGCGGCATGTACTATTCCGCCGCCCACGGGGCTGGATGCAGCTCCTCCCAGCTCGAATCCAGACGTCGTCTTTATCATCATCCCGAATCGGACGTTGCTTACGCTTTTGCTAAACCTGACTTTGTATCGATAAAAGTAATGTTCACCGCGGGTCAGGGTGTTGGCCGGTTTGTTGGCTCGGGTGTAGATTGCCGGCTCCAGGATGAGGGCTCCATTGCTCTCATAGGATACGGTGCTCTGAGGTTTCAAGTTGGGATCAAAGAAGTCATTGCTCGATGCAGCTTCGACAGTTTCCGGTTCTGCCTGAGCGTCGGCCGACTGCTGTTCATCAGATAGATCAGCGAGTTGTAACCGAATTTCGTTTTTGATTTTCTCGCGCTTTTCTGCCGATGCATAGATCAACCTCTGGTACCGGCTCACGATCGCCTTGGGCTGACCTATTGCCAATACCTCGCCACTGTCCAACAGTACTGCTCTGTCGCAGAACTCGATCACCGTTCCGCCGGAATGGGAAACGAACAGTATCGTGGCGCCGAGCTGTTTGAGGGCTTCAATCTTTGCATAGCATTTGCGCTGAAATAGTTCGTCACCAACAGCCAATGCTTCGTCAATTATAAGTATTTGCGCGTCAACGTTAATGGCTACTGCGAACGCCAGTCGCACCATCATCCCGCTCGAGTAAGTTTTAACGGGCTGGTCAATGAAGTCGCCAATCTCGGCAAAGGACTCAATGTCATGAAAACGGCGTTTGGTTTCTTCCTGGCTTAGCCCCAGGACGGCGGCGTTCATGAAGACGTTTTCTCGGCCACTGAACTCAGGATTGAAGCCCGAGCCTAATTCCAGCAGCGCAGCAATTCGCCCGTTGGTAGTGATTGCCCCGGAAGTCGGATTCAACGTTCCGCAGATCAGCTGCAGGAGAGTCGACTTGCCACTCCCGTTGCGCCCGACTATCCCAACGGTTTCTCCTCGTTTGACCGAAAATGAAGCGGCTTTGAGCGCCCAGAACTCGCGGAAGTACTTTTTTTCTCCCATGGAGAACATCTGCAAAAGTCGATCGCGTGGTGTGTCATAAATATGAAAGCATTTAGACAGCGACTCAATTTCAATTGCATGTTCAGAGGACATCGGCGAACCCTTTACGACTTTTTTGGAACCAGGCAAAGCCTAGCCAGAACACGATTATAGAAATGCCATAGGAGATCAGCAGTTGATCTACTTCCGGAGGTGTGCCCATAAACAAAACTCTTCGCACGTCTTCGATGATCGGCGTCAGCGGGTTCAACATCAGATAGCCGCGGTAAGATTCAGGCAGCGCGCTGGCGGGATAGAAGATTGGGCTCATAAACATCAGCACGGAGGTCAGAACGCCCACAATCTGCCCGACATCACGCAGGAATACGCCAAGCGAGGCAAGGAACCAACCGAGCCCCATTGACAGCATCATCAATGGCAACACCACCACAGGCAGGTATAACCCAGTCAAATGCGGTGTGCCGAACAAAAACATGTAAGCAACGAGCCAAACTGTGAGACTCACAACAAAATGAAACAGCGCCGAACCCAGTGTCACCCATGGCAGGATCTCCAGAGGAAACACCACTTTTTTGACATAATTTGAGTTGTTCAGGATCAGACTGGGCGCACGTGTTAAGCATTCTGAGAAAAGCCCGAAGATCATCAGGCCTGCGAAGAGCATGAGGGCGAATTCAGTTTTGGAGGTGCTATCGACGCTCCAGCGTGCTTTGAAAACCACGCTAAACACAAAGGTATAGATGGCGAGCATCACGATCGGATTGAAGAGCGACCAGAGCATTCCGAGCATTGAGCCTTTGTAGCGCCCGATGACTTCGCGCTTGACCATCGCCGTAATCAGGGCCCGGTGCCGCCAGACGCTGGCAATCAGCTCTTTGGGCGTTGGTGAAAAAGTCTGCATTTATTTCAGAGTCCCTTGCACGTGTGTTCCTTCAATGTCGAGATCGGGAAACAGCTCGAGGAGTCTCAGAGGCGTGACCCGATCAGTTACGAGATACGTGCATAGCCCGGCTTAAGCCCGAATATCTTACCTGCGCGCGCTCTGTTGGAAGGCAGTTAGCGGTCCTCGCCAGATTGGCTTTAGGCGAACACCTCAGCCTCTTGCAAGCTTGCTGCCGTCTGATCCTTGGCGGAGAGAGCAGGTTGCTCACTGATCGGCCATTCAATGGCAACGGTGGGATCGTTCCAGGCCAGGCTGCGTTCGTGCTCGGGGGCCCAGTAGTCGGTTGTCTTATAAAGGAATTCGGCGCTCTCCGATAACACGACGAACCCGTGGGCAAACCCCTCCGGTATCCACATTTGTTTCTTGTTCTCGGCGCTCAGATGGGCGCCCACCCATTTGCCGAATGTCGCGGAACTCTTGCGCAGGTCGACAGCGACGTCAAAGACTTCGCCGTGGCTCACGCGTACCAGTTTTCCCTGCGATTGCTGGATCTGGTAGTGCAAGCCGCGGAGGACGCCTTTTACAGAGCGGGAGTGGTTGTCTTGCACGAAGGACACGGAGCGCCCTACCACCTCTTCGAACACCTTTTGATTGAAACTTTCGAAGAAAAAGCCGCGATCATCACCAAAAACTTTAGGCTCGAAAACGATGACGTCGGGAATGGCAAGGCGTGTAGCGTTCATGCGTGTTTGTCTCCGATCACTGTACCGGTTGGCAAAGTACTTCATCAGGTGAAGGACTTGCTCCGTAAAGTTTAAAAAACGCTGTTGATTTGGCTTCGCGAAACACCAGACTGGCGAGGTAGGGCTGGTTTAGCTTCGACTGCGGGCAGTGAAGGCAAAGGCCGACACATTAACATAAGCCGACCTACAGAACATTCTGCCCGGCCGTGCGGGCAAACATTTGCGAGTGAGGGGCTTGCCTGCTGTTTATTCGTCCGCCTACTGGCGAAAGGGCACTGTTTAATGCCTCAACGCTGATTCATATTCTTCCGAGGGACGCAGCGAGGAGCAGGCTCACGCGACCTGCAAACGTCTGCCGATAAACCCCTGAACGATGCAGTTCGCAAAGCCTCTTCGCCAGATTCGTGCAGCGGCCCGCATCGAAATGCTGAAGCACGTTACGAGCGTCATCGGTCATCTGAGCAGACATGGCTTTCAGAATCTGAAGGTTGATGTCATTCCACTCGACGAAGCGGCCCGACAGCATCTTGCTAATGCGGGTAACACGGTCCGTGAGGCTCGCATTCGCCCCAATCAGATTGCCGCCATGCTGGCGGTAGTCGAGCGTAGGTTCAGCGTCGTAGATCGCCTGCCCACCACACGCGGTGACGATGATGTAAGTCAACCAGTCATGAGCGATGATCGTCGCGTCGTCTGGCACGCGAAGCAACAGGTCACGCGCAGCGTTGTTGACTAGCATGGTGTTGGCGCCCGCGAGGCTCTGAACCAGTGCATTCCTGAACGAAGGCGGTCGCGAGAACAGAGGAGAAAAACCGATGATCTTGCCAGTCGCGTCGATGAGTCGAGTTCTTGAGCAATACAGGGCTGGGGTCTGCTCGGCAAATACATCGAGGCGCTCCACACTTCTTTCCAGCTTGTCGCTGAGCCAGACATCGTCTTGATCGCTAAAGGCGTAGTAGCGTGACTGGACCTCCGGCCGTTTCAGCAAGGATATGAAATTTTTGCCGAACCCCTGGCAAGGCCCATTGAAGATCACCAGCTTGTGCTCGCCCCATTGACGCTGGTATTCAGCAAGGATGCCGAGCGTCGTGTCAGTGGAGGAATCGTCGGATACGTAAAGCGTCCAGCTTTGCAAGGACTGGCTTGCAATGGATTCGAGTTGCCCACGTAGGTACTCTGCACCATTGTAGGTACACATCAGAATCGCGACATCGGCACGGTCAGAGCCTAGCCCTGCGCACTGACCCTCGTCCTTATCCGTAAGCTGACTAATCAAGAATTTCTTCACCGCTAAAAGCTCGGCATATTAACGTCTGAGGCCCTCTGCGTCAGCCTCGAATCACGGTCGACAGCTCGTCGGATCGACAGCCCGGCAACGAATAACACCGGTAGTCCAGTGTCGAGATACCAGGAAAAGAATCTGAACGCGGAACGCAACGTCGGTTGACGGCTCTTATGCTGCCGGCCTTAACCGTTGCCGCACGTCCACGGCTTCGCCGCCCCCTATCTTCAGCCATGGATTCTATGAATCGCTCACACGAAAATAACCTGCAAGCGGCGCTCAAGGCTTGTCGAGGGAGTTTCCTCTCGGTCGGGTTCTTCAGTCTGTTCGTCAACACCTTGATGCTGGTTCCGACCTTTTACATGATCCAGGTCTCGGGACGGGTGGTGCCGAGCAGCAGCACGTCCACGCTGATCATGCTCACCCTTATTCTCACCATCCTGATGCTGACGCTCGGGTCGCTGGAGTGGGTGCGGTCGCGCATCATGGTGCGCATCAGCAACCGGCTGGATGTGCTGCTCAGTCGCGACGTGTACCGCGCCAGTTTCCGGAAAGCGCTGAACAGCGGCGGCATGGACGCGTCGGCGCAGTCCCTCAATGACCTGACCTCGCTGCGGCAATTTCTCACCGGCAACGGGCTGTTTGCGTTCTTCGATGCGCCCTGGCTTCCGGTGTACACCGCGGTGATGTTTCTGTTTCACCCCTGGTTTGGCTGGATGACGGTGATCTCGGCGGTGGTGCTGGTGACGCTGGCGTACGTCAATCATCGCTACACCGGCGGCGCACTGGCAGAGGCCAACAAGCAAAGCCTTACCGCCAACCTGCACACCACCAAAAGCCTGCGCAACGCTGAAGTCATCGAGTCGATGGGCATGCTCGACACCCTGATGGGTCGGTGGGCGGTTCGGCAGCGGCGCGTGCTGGTGCTGCAGTCCGGGGCCAGCGACAAGAGCGGCGTGATCACTTCGATTTCCAAGACATTCCGGGCCTGGGCCCAGTCGATGATGCTGGCGGCGGGCGCGTACCTGGTGATTACCCATGAGATCAATCCTGGCTTGATGATGGCGGGTTCTATCCTGCTGGGCCGTGCACTCGCGCCGATCGATCAGATGATCGGCAGCTGGAAAGGCTTCGTCTCAGCGCGCGTGCAGTACCAGCGTTTGAATGAAACCCTGGACAAGCTCAACGCCGAGCCCGAGCGCATGTCGTTGCCGGATCCGGAAGGGCACTTGCAGGTCGAAGGCCTGTTCGTCGCGCCGCCGGGTGCGAAAGCGGCGGTGATCAAAAACATCAGTTTCGTGACGCCCGCTGGCAGCATCGTAGGCATCGTCGGGCCCAGTGCGGCAGGCAAGTCGACGCTGGCGCGGGCGTTGCTTGGGATCTGGCCGCCTCAGCATGGTGTGGTCAGGCTCGACGGCGCTGACATCAGTGCGTGGGACAAGCAAAAGCTCGGTCCGCACCTGGGCTATCTGCCTCAGGACATCGAGCTGTTCGAAGGCAGCATCAGCGATAACATCGCCCGCTTCGGCAAGATCGAGCCCGATAAAGTCGTGCTGGCGGCGCGCACGGCTGGCGTCCACGAAATGATCCTGCAGTTGCCCGACGGCTACGACACGGTGATCGGCAGCGAGGGCCTCAACCTCTCGGGCGGGCAGCGCCAGCGTATCGGTCTGGCGCGTGCGGTGTACGGCAGCCCTCGGTTGATCGTGCTGGATGAGCCCAACTCCAACCTCGATGAGGTCGGTGAGCGTGCGCTGGGTGTTGCGCTGCAGAAGATGAAAGAGACGGGCGCGACGGTGTTCATCATTTCCCACCGCCCTAACGTGCTGTCACGGCTTGACCGGATCATGGTCCTGAACAGCGGCACCCTGACGATGTACGGCCCGCGTGATCAAGTGATCGCCGAACTGGCTCAGCAACAGGCCAAAGCTCAAGCCCAGGCACAGGCCCAGGCGCAGGGTCAGAACCCGCCCCGGGTTGCTCCGGCATCGACCGGCGCCATTCAGCCCAGCGCCTGACAGGAATTCGTGAATGACCAGTAACGCGATAACCGTGCTCGACGAGCATTCTGAAGACATGCCCACTTCCGACCGTGGCATCCGCCGGGTCGGGATGGCGATTGTCCTGGTGACCTTCGGGTTGTTTGGCACCTGGGCAGCGTTCGCCCCGCTGGCCAACGCCGTCTACGGTTCCGGGGTTGTCACCGTGCAGAGCTACCGCAAAACCGTCCAGCACCTCGAGGGCGGCATCGTCAAAGAACTGCTCGCCCGTGAGGGCGACACGGTGCACAAGGGCGATCCGTTGATCATCCTTGACGATGGTCAGCTCAGCTCGGAGTACGAATCCACCCGCAACCAGCTCATCACCGCCCGCGCCAAAGAAGCGCGTCTTCGCGCCGAGCGTGACGATCAGCCGGCGATTCCGGCGTTGAAAATCGATGGCGTTGAAAGCGATCGCGCCCGTGAGGCCATCGATGGTGAGGCTCAGGTTTTCCGGTCGCGGCACGACGCGCGTCTGGGTGAAATCTCCGTGCAGAAAGAGCGCATCGGCCAGTTGAAGCAGCAGATCATTGGCCTCAACGACATGATCGCCACCAAGGTCAGTCTCGAAAAGTCCTACACCGGTGAAATCACCGAGCTGAAGGACCTGCTGCGTCAGGGCTTCGTTGACAAGCAGCGCCTGCTTGAGCAGGAACGAAAGCTGGACATGCTCAAGTCTGAGGTCGCTGACCACCAGTCGACCATCACCAAGACGCGTCTGCAGATCAACGAAACCGAGATGCAGATCGTCCAGACCAATCAGAAATTCAGCTCCGACGTGGCCAAGGATCTGAGTGATGTACAAGCCCAGGTCTTCGACCTGCAAGAGAAGGCCAGCGCGCTCAAGGACAGGCTGTCGCGCATCGTCATCCGCGCGCCGGAGGACGGCATGGTGCTGGACATGAAAGTACACACGATCGGTGGGGTCGTCAGCGCCGGGACACCGTTGCTGGACATCGTGCCGGAGTCTTCGGACCTGGTGGTCGAGGCCCATGTGTCGACCAACGACATCGACCGCATCACCCTCGGCAAGCTCACCGACATCCGCTTCAGCGCCTTCAACGCTGCGACCACGCCGGTGATTCAGGGGCAGGTCACGCGCATCTCGGCTGACCGACTGACGGACGAGAAAACCAACGAGGGCTATTACCTGGTGCGTGTGAAGGTGACTGACGAAGGCTTGAAGCGGTTGGGTGATCGCAAGTTGCAGGCGGGCATGCCCGCCGAGGTGCTGATCAATGCCGGCGAACGCACCATGCTGCAGTACCTGCTCAAGCCTGCGCGCAACATGTTCGCCAAATCGATGATCGAGGAATGACCGTGGTCCGTATGCTTCCCGGTCTGCTTTTCGGTTTGTTCGCGCTAAACGCCAGTGCCGCGCAGCCCGCAGCGCCGCAGCAGGTGAGCGCTTCGACCTATTCGCTGGACCTGATGACGCTGTACAAAGAGTCGCGGCTTGAAGATCCACGCATTCTTTCGGCCTACGCCCATGCAAGGTCTGCCAAGCAGCAGGAGCGTGAAGCGTTTGGTGGTTTGCTGCCGCAGGTTTCGGCGAGCAGCAACATCAACCGGATTCTGCGCAAGGATGAGCAATCCCGGGACATCTATGACAACAAAAGCTATTCGCTGAACCTGAGCCAGTTCATCTACAACAAGGAAGCGTGGGAGCGTTATCAGAAGGCCAAGAGCGTCACGCTGCAGAAGAGCTCGCAGTCCGAAGACTCTCAGGCGGAAGCGACGGTGGATCTGGCCAAGCGCTATTTTGCTGCGCTGGCCGCCGACGATGCGCTTGAGCTGGTCTCGGCCGAGCGTCGCGCCACTCAGGGCAGCCTTGATCGCGTCAACGCCTTGTACGCCAGGCAGATGGCCAAAATCACCGATATGCTGGACCTCAAAGCCCGGGTCGATTTGCTGATTGCCCAGGAAATTGAAGCGCGCAATCAGGTGCGTCTGTCTCGGGAAGGGTTGTCGGAAATCGTCGGCCGGCCGATCAATGATCGCTTGAGCCGAATCCGTAACGACATCGCGCTGGAAGCGCCGACGCTGCCGCTGGACGCCTGGATTGCCCAGGCGCTCGACAGCAACCCTCGACTCAAAGCCTATGAAAGCAATCTCGCCGCGGCCGATGCGGCAGTGCGTGAAGGGAAGGGCGGGCATTACCCCTCGCTGAGTTTCAACCTCGGTGCTTCGCAAAGTGATGTCGGTTACGACAACACCCTGACCCCGCGAAGTGACAGCTACGTCGCCACCATTGGCCTGAAAGTGCCGATCTACAGCGGCGGCTCGACGTCCGCGCGGGTGAGCGGGCTGTATGACGAGCAGTACGCGGCCGAGCAGGACCTTGAAGGCGTTCGCCGGCAAGTGGTGAAGGAAACAACCAACGCGTATCTCACGGCTCAATCCGCTGTGGACAAGATTCGCGCGGGGCAGAATGCGTTGTCCTCGGCCAAGCAGTCGAGCATCGCGGCGCAGAAGGCGTTCACCTATGGCGTGGTCAACGCCGTCGACGTGCTGACCGCTGTGCAGAATGAGTTCAAGGCCAGGGGCGACTTGCTGAAATCCCAGTACGACTTCATCACCAACCTGTTCATTCTGAATCGCTGGGCCGGCAAGCTCTCGCAAGAAAGCGTTGCCAGTGTGAACGTCTGGCTGGGCGGGGATGATTCAGAAGCACTGAAAGACTTGAATAACTCAGGCCCCAAGTAAACGGGGAAAACACGCCCCTATTGGTGTGGCACAGGCACTTTTCAGCCTACCGCCAGCGTTTGGCTGGCAACCTGGCAGCCATGAAATCAAGGGGCGCGAGTCTGTCATGAGTCGCGTTTGCGGGCATTTGCTTCTGCGCATGATCTCACCGCGCCATTGCGTTTCCGTCCCCAACCCCTCACCATCGCTTTCCGTTATCCATGGCCTGATGGACTAGACAAATTGGCAGCACGCTCGGCTCAAAAGCGCCCTGGATTATGGTTGCTTCTGGCGCTTGCACTGACGTGCACGGCGTGTGTCGGCTATCTGCGCGCGGACTGGGATTTTTCGCTGATCAGCCGTCGTGCCGAAGCGTTGTATGGGCCCTTGGGCGCCGGCAAGCAGCGCATCGATGCCTGGCAGAACCTGCTGGCGACCGAGAAGCAGGTCAGCGAGCTCGACAAGTTGAAGGTCGTGAACCTGTTCTTCAACAAGCAGATGCGCTACGCCGAGGACATCGACCTGTGGCACGAGGTCGATTACTGGGCGACCCCGGTCGAGTCGCTGATCAAGGGCGCGGGGGATTGTGAGGATTATGCGATCGCCAAGTATTTCAGCCTGCGCCGCTTGGGTGTGCCCAGCGAGAAGCTGCTGATCACCTACGTCAAGGCGCTGCGCCTGAACCGCGCACACATGGTGCTGACCTATTATTCGAGCCCGAACGCGATGCCGCTGGTGCTCGACAGCCTGATCGACGACATCAAACCTGCCAGCCAACGAACGGACCTGTTGCCGGTGTATGCCTTCAACGCTGAAGGACTGTGGCTGCCTGGCGCGCAGGGCAACAAGAAAGTGAGCGACACCAAACGTCTGTCCCGGTGGCAGGACGTGCTGAAAAAAATGACTGCAGAAGGCTTCCCCACCGAGCCCGAGAATTAGGAGTACTGATGTCTCTGTTCAAACAGCTGTTGATCGCGATCTGTCTGTTCATGGTGGTTGCCTTTGCGGGGAGTTTTGTCGTCAGCCTGGAAAGCTCGCGGGCGCAGTACGTCAATCAGTTGCGTTCCCACGCCCAGGACGCCGCAACCTCGCTGGCGCTGTCGCTGACGTCCAACATCGACGACCCGGCGATGGTCGAGCTGATGGTGGCGTCGATCTTCGACAGCGGTTACTACGCGAGCATCCGGGTGGTGGACCTGGCCAGTGGCGACGCGATCGTCGAGCGTAGTGCAACGCCGGACAATCAGGGCGTGCCGCAGTGGTTCATCAACGCCATCGGGCTTGAGCCCGCAGGCGGCGAGGCGATTGTCAGCCGTGGCTGGCAGCAGACGGCGCGGGTCGAGGTGGTCAGCCACCCGATGTTCGCGCTGGCCAAGTTGTGGCAGAGCGCGCTGGGCAGCTTGGGTTGGTTGCTGGTGTGCGGCGTGGTCAGTGCGATTCTGGGCGCGATGTTGCTGCGCCGGCAGCTCAAGCCGCTGGATTACATGGTGGCGCAGTCCCAGGCGATTGGTCGTCGCGAGTTTCTCGTTCTGCCTGAACTGCCGCGCACGCCGGAGCTGCGCCGGGTGGTGCAGGCGATGAACCAGATGGTCGAGAAGCTCAAGGCGCTGTTTCAGGAAAGCACCGAGCGCAGTGAGAAGCTGCGTATCGAGTCGTATCAGGACAGCCTGACCGGGCTGTCCAACCGCCGTTATTTCGACATGCAGCTCAACGCCCACGTCAGCCATCTGGAAGACGGTCGGGCGGGGTATTTGATGATGTTGCGCGTCAACGACCTGGCCGGCTTGAACCAGCGTCTGGGCGGCAAGCGCACCGATGCCTTGCTGGTGGCGGTGGCCGAGCAGTTGGTGCGCCACTGCGAAAAGTACCCGGAAACCCGCAACCTCATCAGCCGCAGCCGTGGCGGCGAGTTCGCCGTGCTGGCGCCGGGCATGGTTCACGATGAAGCCGTGCAGCTGGTGCAGAACCTTGACGCGGCGCTGCAGAGCCTGGAGGCCACTGGCGCCTCCGATGTCTCGCCGGTCGCGCACATGGGGCTGGCGCCGTACAGCCCGGGCGATGCGTCGATGACCCTTCTGGGGTTGGCGGATCAGGCGCTGTCCCAGGCTGAAAGTGGCGGCGAGCAATCGTGGTATTGCATCGAGCGTGGCGCGATTGGCGATCTGGGTGAAGATCAGCATGAGTGGCACAGGACGCTGGACCGGGCGCTGGCCCATGGGCGTTTTCAGTTGTTCTTTCAGCCGGTGGTCGCGTCGGGCGATGGCTCGACCGTGATGCACTACAAGGTCCTGTCGCGGCTGGTCGATGCCGACGGTGTGACGATTCCGGCGGGGCGTTTTCTGCCCTGGCTGGAACGCTTTGGCTGGTCGAGTCGCCTGGATTTGCTGATGCTGCGGGAGGTGCTGGCGCATCTGGGCACTCACAACGAGCGGTTGGCGCTGAACCTGTCGGCGGCCACGCTCAATGATCCGTCGGCGCTGAATGAAGTGTTCAACGCCCTGCGCCAGCATCCGAAACTGGGCCCGCGCCTGACCTTCGAGATCGGCGAGGAGCAAGTGCCCGAGCAATCGGTATTGGAGAAGTTGACCCGCCGTCTGCAGGAAGCCGGCTATTCCCTGGCGCTGCAGCGCTTTGGTGGGCGTTTCAGCATGATCGGCAACCTGGCGCATCTGGGGCTGGCGTATCTGAAAATCGATGGCAGCTACATCCGCACCATCGACCAGGAAAGCCACAAGCGTTTGTTCATCGAAGCGGTCCAGCGCGCGGCCCACAGCATCGACCTGCCGCTGATCGCCGAGCGCGTCGAGACCGAAGGCGAACACCGGGTGATTCTGGAGATGGGGATCGAAGGGGTGCAAGGGCGGCTGTTCGGGGATCCCGCGCCGTGGAAGTAATCGATTAAACAACTCGCCCGCTGTTTTAACTCAATATCGATGGCTGACGCGCCATGTGTAGGCCTGCTGGCCCGCGAACGTGGTGTGTCAGACGGCATCGATGTCACAGACCCGCCGCTTCGCGTCCGTCGTAACCTCCGATTGCTCCCACAGTGGATTTGCGTTCGACGCGGATTTGGATGCTGATACGAAAATTGTAGGAGTGAGCTTGCTCGCGAAGGCGGTGGGTCAGACGACAGTGATGCCACAGACCCGCCGCTTCGCGACCGTCGTAACCTCCGATTGCTCCCACAGGGATTTGCGTTCGACGCGGATTTGGATGCGGATACGAAAATTGTAGGAGTGAGCTTGCTCGCGAAGCGGTGTGTCAGACGGCATTGATGTCACAGACCCGCCGCTTTCGCGACCGTCTCAACCTCCGATTGCTCCCACAGGGGATTTGCGTGCGACGCAGATTTGGGTGCGGATACGAAAATTGTAGGAGTGAGCTTGCTCGCGAAGGCGGTGGGTCAGACGACAGTGATGCCACAGACCCGCCGCTTCGCGACCGTCGTAACCTCCGATTGCTCCCACAGGGATTTGCGTTCGACGCGGATTTGGATGCGGATACGAAAATTGTAGGAGTGAGCTTGCTCGCGAACGTGGTGTGTCAGACGGCATCGATGTCACAGACACGCCGCTTCGCGACCGTCGTAACCTCCGATTGCTCCCACAGTGGATTTGCGTGCGACGCGGATTTTTGAGCTGGCCTAATGACCCCGGACACCTCAATGGGGGAAACTGTACCCATTGAGGAACGATCATGACCAAGAAATACAGAAAATTCGATGCAGCCTTCAAGCTTGATGTCTGCAAGCTCATCGTCGATCAGGGCCAGAGCGTGAACTCGGTCTGTCTTGACATGAATCTGAGTGATACGGCAGTGCGTCGTTGGGTTGAGCAATACAAGGCCGAGCTGTTGGGCGGGCCGGGTATTGGTAATCCATTGACCAGTGAGCAGCAGCGAATTCGTCAGTTGGAGCAGCAGATTCGGCAGCTAAAAATGGACAACGACATCCTAAAAAAAGCCACGGCCTTCTTTGCCCGCGAATTGAAGTGATCCATCAACTGGTTCACCAATTACATCGCAAGGCCTACCCGGTGGCTCATATCTGCCGGGTTTTGCGGATCAGTCGTTCCGGGTTCTATGAAGCTCGCCAACGTTGCCAGAAACCCAAGCCCATCTGCAATGCAGCGGCCATGGTCAAGGCGACATTCGAGTCCAAAGAACACTGCTACGGTAGCCGCCGCGTGCTGGGCGCGCTGCGTGATGAAGGTGTTTCCATCGGTCGTTTCAAGGTTCGTCGCCTCATGAAACAGCAGGGTCTGCGCCCGATCTGGAAGCGCAAGTTTATCCACACAACCGACAGTAACCACAACTTGCCGGTTGCTGAAAACCTGCTTAATCGCCAGTTCAACCCCAAGGCAATCAATCAGTCATGGGTCGCAGACATCACCTATATACGCACACGAAGCGGTTGGGTCTATCTGGCTGCGGTTATGGACCTGTTTTCACGCAAAATCGTCGGCTGGGCCATGGCACCCCATATGCGCGCCGAACTGGTGACCAGCGCGATGCAACTGGCCATTGCTCAAAGGCAGCCTGAACCGGGCCTGATTGCCCACTCGGACAGAGGCAGCCAGTACGCGGGAGCTGCTTATCAATCGCTGCTGACTCGCAACGGGATGCGTTGCAGCATGAGCCGAAAAGGTAATTGCTGGGACAATGCAGTGATGGAGCGCTTCTTCCTGAACCTAAAGATGGAGCGCACCTGGAGAAAGGATTACGCCAACCACGGCGAAGCAATAAAGGACATCACTGATTACATCGTGCGGTTCTATAACGAGGGGCGATTGCACTCGACGTTGGGCAACATGACGCCCAATCAGTACGAGCGGCAAGCGGTCTGACAATCACCGATTGAGGTGTCCGGAAAAAGTTGACCACTTCATTTGGATGCGGGTGTGAATGGTGGGAGCGAGCTTGCTCGCGAAGAGGCCAATACATCCGCCACATCTTCAGCGGCTGAAATATCGTCTTCGTGAGCAAGGTGGGGCGCCACTCCGGTCACCCCCCAGACGTGCACTGTTAGCTGTGCGGCAGCATGCCGTCACAACCACAGGGATTGAGGTCGCGGTCCGCCAGTAAGTCGTTGCAGGAAGGTGTGTACGAAAAACGGCTTCAGATCAGCCGTTGTTCATCATCATTGATCAAGTCGCTCAGGCCGCCCAGTGTTTCCCGGGCCTGGGTACGATCCATCAATTTCGCCTGTGCGGCGGGGGGGAGGTCGGTGATGTTGAGGATACCCTTACTGGTCAGGACCTGAATCAAGTCGTCCAGTACCCGGATCATGTCCATGTCGCTGGACTTAAGCTGGATCAGGCTCTTCTCGACCACTTCGTTGGCAAACCAGGCTTGCACCTGATGGTCATCGGGCGGCAGTTGCTCGCTCGCTTCGGCAAAAGCCGTCGCTTCCACGCGAACTAGCGTGCCATCGGCATCGCGCTGAACGTAAAACATGGCTCATTCCTCAGGGAGTAACCGGGCTGGCAACCGTCAGGGACGGCTGCCAGCACAGTACAACAGCTCTCGCGACTCAGCTATCAGTGGTGATCGACTTTGATGGTCGGATCCGCACCGCTCACCAGCGAGTTGACCATGGCATTGCTCCAGGTCACGCCTTCTACCTTGATGTGCACATCGGCCGTGGTTGCCGCAGCCGCCGCAGTGGCGTTGGTTGCAAACTGCCCGGTGGTGCTGACCTGCAGAATGGTGTCATGGCCATCGTTGCTGACCTGCAGGTACTTGCTGAGGGTGTCGGTGTCTTCACCTTGCAGCAGGTCACGCAGATCAATGCGGTCGCCAGCGTCCTTGTTGAAGTCCTTGATCACGTCAACGCCACCGCTGTTGGTGTCGCCGGCTTTCCAGGTAAACGTGTCCGCACCGGCGCCGCCGAAGAGGATGTCGTTGCCTTTGCCGCCGACGAGCACGTCATTGCCACCCTGACCGAACAGGATGTCATTGCCATTGCCGCCCAGAAGGGTGTCGTTGCCGTCCAGCGAAGTCGACGACTTGCCGGCCAGGTCTGCCACCTGATCGAGGTGGTTGGTAACGAACGAATGCAGCGTCTTGTCATCGATGGTCGACACGTTGACGTGCAAGGTATCCGCCGCGAACGCCTTCAGCGCCGTAATGCCGCCCTGGTTGTTGAAGGTGATCAGATCACCGAACAGGATGTCATTGCCGTCGCCACCGTTGAGGGTGTCGCTGCCCGGTGCGATTGCTTTCTGGTCGCCCAGTACCGCTTTCGCCAGGTCGTCCGCGTTGACGTTGGTCTGCGCGTGGCCGTCGCTGTCGTAGTGATTCAGCGTGCTCGTCTTGACCGCCGAGTTCAGGCCGATCGCTTCGATGGTTGGCGACTGCTTCAGCAACAGCGCGTAACCGGTGTCCGCTTCAGCCAGCACGACGCTGCTGCCGTTGGTTTCAGGTGAATTGAGGCTGTATTCCTGACCGCCCTTGCCGTCGGCGTGGAGGGCGAGGGTGCCTACCGACTTGCCGGTCGTGCTATTGGCGTAACTGTAAACATGACCCTCGGCGTCGATGGCGACCTTGCCATTCACCGAGTACGTGCTGCCCAGATGCCAGCTATCAAGCGCAGTCGCGAGCAGGATCGCCGTACCGTTCACCGTCCCTAGCACCGTGCTGGTGTTCTGGTAAACGTTCGGCTCGCCGTCGGTGATGAAGTAGGTGCGGTTCTCGCCCGTCGGGTTGGTGCTGTTCAAACCGGCAAACCAGTTCGCTGTGGTTTTGAAGGCATCTTCGTAGTTGGTGGTACCGCCCGATGTCATGGTCGCCAGAGCAGCGGCCAATGTTTTCAGCGCAGCGGCCTTGTCAGACATGTCCACCGACACGGTCGAGCGCACGTTGGTGTCGAAATCCACCAGCAGCACGTTGATCTTGCCGGCGTTGGCCGTCTGAGCACCGTTCGCCAGTTTCTCGAAGACCGACTGCAGCTGCGTCTTCGCCGTGTCGAGGGTTTTGCCCATGCTGCCCGAGCTGTCGACGATGAAGGCGATGTTGTAGCTCTTGCCCTGCACGATGGTCGTGCCGCTGACGTCGCCAACGATAATGTCGCCACCAAGGGTGCCATTGACTGGCGTCGGGTCAGTGCCAGGCAGACCTTCGATTGAGGTATAAGTCTGAGCCTCGACGTTGACGGCGATCACCTTCGCATCGGTGGCGCTCTTGACTGAGGTATTCACGCCCTCCACGTCCGCTTCGGTTGCCGTGGCGGTGATGGTCAGGTTGAACTTGCCGCTGAAGCCAGGCGTGGTGATGCTCAGCGTCGACAAGTCGAATTTGCTGACATCGACCCCTTCGCTCACGTTCGTCACAGTTGCCGTATGGCCGGCAGCGTCGGTCAGGATCGAGCCCGCCGGCGCGCCGGTGGCCTTGATTACGTGCGTCTCGGAGCCGTCGAGGCTGTCACCGAACATCACTTTGACCGAGCTGAGCTTGATCGCGTTGCCTTCAGTGCCGTGGTTCAGCTCGTAGGCTGAGTAGTAACCCTCACCACTGCCGGCCGCGGTTTCTTGCAGCGACGAAATGTTCGGGTTGGCAGCCTTCAGGTCATCGACCGATGCGTAAAGTTTCGTGTTGGCGCTATCCAAAGCGACAGCGACAGCGCCTGATTTGGAGGAGTCGACCAGCGTGATGTTGTAATTGCCCGGCCCGGCCTGGTTGTAGTGGTAAACGTCCAGGGTGTAGTAGCCCGACGTCGTGGGTGTGAAGCCCGCCCCCGAAATCTTGCCGCCCGCGCCCCATGTCGCGCTTGCCGCCGTCTGGCCGCCCACGGTGATCAACAGACTGTCGTCCGCATTACCGGCGAATGTATAGGTGTGACCGGCTTCCATGAAGATCAGGCCGGACAGCTTGGTGCCGGTGCCAGCGGCAATCGACGAATCCTGGGCACTTGTAGCGACGCTGTGAGTGGTCGGCGCGACAGCAGTGCTGAAACCGGCCTTGAGGGCCGCCTCGCCCGCGCCTTGACCGTCGGTGCCCAAGTCCAGGGTACGAACATACACATCTTTCGTCATGCCGTGCTTCACGACTGCATCTTCGCCCAGCGTGACCAGCGGTTGGTCGGCGACAGGCGCCACGCTGATGGTGCCAGTGGCCTTGACCGAACTCGCCAGACCCTGATCATCCACTGCCTTATAGGTAAATGAGGTGCTGCCCGCCCAATCGGCGGCTGGCTTGAAGTACACCGTTGCAGCGTTGCCGACGGCGACGATGTTGCTCAGGCTGGTCAACGCGACCTTGCCCGCCGCATCGGCGTAGAACGTGCCGTGTGCAGCCATGTCGACCAGGTTGAAGTGGTCGATTTTGCTGTCCACGTCGGTCGCGCTCAGCGTCACGGCGATGGCCGGGCTGTCTTCGTTACCGCTGCCGGTCGTGGCATTGGCCACCGGAACATCGTTGACCGTCGTGATGTGAATCGTCGAGGTGGTGTTGATGTTGTTGGTGGCGCTGCCGTCGTTGACGCTGATGTTGATGATGCGGTCGTCTTTGACAGGGTCGTGAGACGTGCTGTCGAAGGTAATCGACGAAATCGCCGTTTGATACTGAGCCGCCGTGCCCGCACCGAACGTGATGACCTTGCCAGTCACAACGTTGTTGATGACGATGTCCGTCGTGGTGTAGCTCAGCCCCGCAGCGTTACCAACTGCCAGCAGGTCACCCGCTTTGAAGTTGGTCAGCGTGACGGTAGCGCTTTGCAGCGTCGGGCTGTCGGCGTCGCTGACGGTGAAGTCGCGAGCGATCAGGCCCGGGCCTTTGCCCGGAGCGGTGACATCGCCGCCGACCAGGGTTTCGTTCCAGGTATTGCCGAATTCCTTGCCATCACCGGCGTGGCCGATGACCGGCGCGTCGTTCACGGCGGTGACGGTGATCTTGCTGCCGGCAACCAGCGAATCCTGCGTACCGGTGCCGTCGCCTTTCGCGCCGGAGTCGGTCACTTGAACCGTCACGGCACGGTCACCCGCCTGAGGGTTATCGCCCGGGCTGTTGAAGGTGATCGACTGGATCAGCGCCTTGTACTGGTCAACGGTCGCGATGCCAGTGATCTTGAAGCCGTTCACCAGGCCTGCATCGTTGTGGGTTTCCACCACGCTGACGCCTTTCGGCGCAGTGCCGGTGAAGGTCAGCACGTCGCCGGCTTTCACATCGACCGAAACCACGGCCTTGCTCAGGGTGGTGTTGTCGACGTCGGCCAGGTTCAGGTTCTTGACGATCGAGACCGCTGCGTCGTTTTCGGTGAAGCCAACCGACGCAGTGCTCACGGTCGGTACATCGTTGACCGTGGTGATGTGGATCGTCGAGGTCGTGGACGCGATGTTGTTGACCGCGCTGCCGTCGTCGACGCTGATGTTGATGATACGGTTGTCTTTCGACGGGTCGTGGGACGTGCTGTCGAAGGTGATCGACTGAATCGCCGTCTGGTACTGGGCTGCTGTGCCTGGGCCGAAGGTGATGGTCTTGCCGGTCACTGCGCCGGAAGCGTCTTTCACATCACTGAGGGTGTAGGTCAGGGCGCCCGGTTTGCCGACATTCAGGACGTCGCCGTCCTTGAAGTTGGTCAGCGTGACGGTCGCGCTTTTCAGTGTGGTGCTGTCAGCGTCGTTCAGGGTGAAATCGCGAGCGATCTGCCCCGGGCCTTTGCCCGGCGCGGTGACATCGCCACCCACGGCGGTTTCGTTCCAGGTGTTGCCGAACTCTTTGCCCGTCCCGGTATGGCCGATGACCGGCGCGTCGTTGACCGCGATCACGTTGATCTGGCTGTTGTGGACGACAGTCAGGTTGTCGGTGCCGTTGGCATCCACGTCGGTGACAGCGATGGTCACGCCACGTGGCGCGGTGCTCGGGTTGTTGCTGTTGTCGGCGTAGGTGATCGACTTGATCAGGGTTTCGTAGCTGGCGATCGAAGCCTTGCCGGTCAGGTCGATGACGATGTTGCCGTTGGCGTCGTTGCTGAGCTTGTAGCTGATACCCAGATCGGTTGTGCCGATGGTGCCGTCGGTGCCGGCTTTGTAGTACTGGGAAGCGATCAGGTCTTCGCCTTTGATGCCGGTCAGCGTGATTTTCGCGCTGCTCAGCTCAGTGCTGTCGACATCGGTGATGCTGAAGTCTTTAACGAGGGCAATCGGTGCGCCATTCTCGGTGTAGGTAATGCTGCCGAAGTCGACCACAGGCGCGTCGTTGACTGCCGTGACCGTAATGGTGCCGGTGGCAGGGGTAGTGGACGTCAGGCCCTGGTTGTCGACGGCTGTGTAGGTGAACGGCGTGCTGCCATTCCAGTTCGCGTCCGGCTTGAAGTAGATCGTTGCGCCGTTGTTGGTGGCGGTGATGTTGGTCAAGTTGGTCAGCGGCTGAGTACCCGCGGCGTCGGAGTAGAACGTGCCATTGGCAGGCGTGTTGACCAGGTTGAAGTGGTCAATGGTGCCGTCGACGTCAGAGCCGGTCAGCTTGACGGCAATGGTGGTGTCTTCGTTGCCCTTGCCTGTGGTCGTGTCGACAACTGGTGCATCGTTGACTGACGAGACGTTGACGGTCAGCGACTTAATCGAGGTGGCCGAGTCGTTGTTGGCGCTTTCGGTTGACGTCGAGCTCACTTGCAGGTTGAACGAGCCGTTGAAGTCTTTCGGCGGCGTGATAGTCAGGGTGCTCAGGTTCCAGCCGGTGAGGTAAGCCTCGCCATCGCCGCCTTCAGAAACAGGGAGGGAGGTGTAGCTGTTGCCGTTGCCATCGCTCAACACCGCGCCCACTGGAATGCCGCCCACAATGACGGGGCCGAGGGACTCGGAACCGTCGGTGTCCACCAGGGCAGCGCTCAGGTCCAGCTTGATGGCGCTGTCTTCAGCGCCCTGAGCGTTGGTGACGGTAACGCTTGGTGCATCAGCCACGGGCGTGACGTTGATCGTGCCAGTTGCCGTGTTACCGGCTGGCAGGTTCTGGTTATCGACAGCTGTGTAGGTGAAGGTGGTGTCACCGGCCCAGTTGGCGTCCGGCTTGAAGTAGATCGTCGCGCCGTTGTTGCTGGCGGTGATGTTGGTCAAGTTGGTCAGCGGCTGGGTGCCGGCGGCGTCCGAGTAGAACGTGCCATGTGCAGGCGCACTGACCAGGTTGAAGTGGCCAATGGTGCCGTCGACGTCAGAGCCAGTCAGCTTGACGGCGATGGTGGTGTCTTCGTTGCCCTTGCCTGTGGCGTTGTCGACGATAGGCGCGTCGTTCACGGCGATGACGTTGACCTTACTGTCGTGAACAACGGTCTGGTTGTTGGTGCCGTTGGCATCCACGTCGGTCACGGTGATGGTCACGCCGCGTGGCGTGGTGCTCGGATTGCTACTGTCATCGGCGTAGGTGATCGACTTGATCAGGGTCTCGTAGTTGGCCACCGAAGCCTTACCGGTCAAATCGATAACGATGTTGCCGTTGGCGTCGTTGCTCAGCGTGTACTTGATGCCCAGACCGGTTTCGGCGCTGTTGCTGTCTTTGTAGTACGAGGAAACGATCAGGTCTTCAGCCTGAATACCGGTCAGCGTGATTTTCGCGCTGCTCAGCTGGGTGCTGTCGACGTCAGTGATGCTGAAGTTGTTGACCAGCGCAACCGCGGCGCCTTTTTCGGTGTAAGTGGTGCTGTCGAAATTCACCACCGGGGCGTCGTTGACAGGCGTAACCGTGAGGGTGCCGGCTGCCGGAGTCGACGCCAGGCCCTGATTGTCGACGGCGGTGTAGGTGAACGGCGTGCTGCCGTTCCAGTTCGCGTCCGGCTTGAAGTAGATCGTCGCGCCGTTGTTGGTGGCGGTGATGTTGGTCAAGTTGGTCAGCGGCTGAGTGCCCGCGGCGTCGGAGTAGAACGTGCCATTGGCAGGCGTGTTGACCAGGTTGAAGTGGTCAATGGTGCCGTCGACATCAGAGCCAGTCAGCTTGACGGCAATGGTGGTGTCTTCGTTGCCCTTGCCTGTGGTCGTGTCGACAACAGGCGCATCGTTGACTGGCGTGACGTTGACGGTCAGCAACTTGACCGTGGTGGCCGAGTCGTTGTTGGCGCTTTCGGTCGACGTCGAGCTCACTTGCAGGTTGATCAAGCCGTTGAAGTCTTTCGGCGGCGTGATAGTCAGGGTGCTCAGGTTCCAGCCGGTGAGGTAAGCCTCGCCATCGCCGCCTTCAGAAACAGGGATGGAGGTGTAGCTGTGGCCGTTGCCATCGCTGAGCACCGCGCCCACCGGAATGCCGCCCACAATGACCGGTCCGAGGGACTCGGAACCGTCGGTGTCCACCAGGGCAGCGCTCAGGTCCAGCTTGATGGCGCTGTCTTCAGCGCCCTGGGCGTTGGTGACGGTAACGGTTGGTGCATCGGCCACCGGCGTGACATTGATGATGCCGTTGGCCGGTGCGCCCGCTGCCAGATTCTGATTGTCGACAGCGGTGTAGGTGAAGCTGGTGTCACCGGCCCAGTTGGCGTCCGGCTTGAAGTAGATCGTCGCGCTGTTGTTGCTGGCGGCGATGTTGCTGAGGTTGGTCAGCTCCTGGGTCCCGGCGGCATCGGCGTAGAACTTGCCGTGCTCGGCCATGGTGATCAGGTTGAAGTGATCAATCTTGCCGTCGACGTCAGCGCCGGTCAGCTTGACCGCGATCGCCGTGTCTTCGTTACCCTGGCCCTGAGCCGCGCTCACGGTCGGCGCATCATTGACCGGCGTGACGTTAATGACACCGGTGGCGCTGCCCGACAAGTTGTTGGTGCCGTTGGCATCCACGTCGGTGACAGCGATGGTCACGCCGCGCGGTGTGGTGCTCGGGTTATCACTGCTGTTGGCGTAGGTGATCGAGTTGATCACCGTGGTGTAGTCGGCGACCGACGCGTTGCCGGTCAGATCAATCACGATGTTGCCGTTGGCGTCGTTGCTCAGCGTGTACTTGATGCCAAAGGCGGCATCGCCGCTGTTGGCGTCCTTGTAGTACTGGGAAACGATCAAGTCTTCAGCCTGAATACCGGTCAGCGTGATTTTTGCGCTGCTCAGCTGGGTGCTGTCGATGTCGCCGATCTGCAGGTTGCCGACCAATGGCTGAGGTGCGCCGTTCTCGACGTAGTCAGGGTTGGTAAAGGTGACGGTAGGCGCGTCGTTAACCGGCCCGACGGTCACGGTCAGAGACTGCGTCGTGGTGGCCGAATCCTTGTTGGCGCCCTCGGTCGACGTCGAGCTCACTTTCAGGATGATCTCGCCGTTGAAGTCTTTCGGCGGAGTGATCGTCAGGTTGTTCAGGTCCCAACCGTCGATGTAGACGGCGCCGTCACCGGTCGGAATCGAGGTGTAGCTGTGGCCATTGCCGTCACTCAGCACGGCGTTGACCGGAATGCCCGACACAACAAGCGGGCCCAGGGATTCGGAACCGTCGGTATCGACCAGCGCCGTGCTCAGGGTCAGCTTGATCGCGGTGTCTTCGGCGCCTTGGGCGTTGGCAACGGTGACAATCGGTGCATCGGCGACCGGCGTGACGTTGATGATGCCGTTGGCTGGCGCGCCGGCTGGCTGGCCCTGATTATCGACAGCGGTATAGGTGAAGCTGGTGTCGCCCGCCCAGTTGGCGTTCGGCTTGAAGTAGATCGTCGCGCCGTTGGCGGTAGCCGCGATGTTGCTGAGACTGGTCAGCGCCTGGGTGCCGGCAGCATCAGCGTAGAAGGTGCCGTTGGCTGCCAGGCTGACCAGGTTGAAGTGATCGATGGTGCCGTCGACGTCAGCGCCGGTCAGCTTGACCGCGATGGTGGTGTCTTCGTCGCCGTTGCCCGATGCGTCGATGACGGTAGGGGCGTCGTTGACCGGGGTGATGGCGACTTCGCCGGTGGCGCTGCCCGTCAGGTTGTTAGTGCCGTGGGTGTCCACGTCAGTCACTTCGATCGTCACGCCGCGCGGGGTGGTGATCGGAGCGTCACTGCTGTTGGCGTACGTGATCGAGTTGATCAGCGTGGTGTAGTCGGCGATCGACGCGTTGCCGCTCAACTGAATGACAACGTTCCCGTTGGCGTCGTTGCCCAGCGTGTAGCTGATGCCCGAAGCCGTAGTGCCGCTGTTGCCGCCCTGGAAGGACGGCGAAGCGATCAGGTCTTCGGCCTGAACGCCGGTCACGGTGATCTTCGCGCCGCTCAACTGGCCGCCGTCGACGTCACCGATCTGCAGGTTGCTGACCAGTGCCTGAGGCGCGCCGTTTTCGACGTAGTCGGTGCCAGTGAACGAGACGGTAGGGGCGTCATTGACGGCGACGACGTGCACGATGCTGGTCGCCGGTGCGGAATCATTCTGGCCGTCGTTGACGGTCACCGTGATGGTGCGGTCCGCGACACTCGGGTCTTCGCTGCTGTTCTGGAAGGTGATCGACTTGATCACGGCTTCGTACTCGGCAGCAGTGGCGGCGCCGGTCAGGGTCAGGACAATCTGGCCGTTGACGGTGGCGGTGCTGACCGCGATGTTCGCATTCGGGCTGCCCACCACCAGTGTGTCAGTGTCCTGAGGGTTGGTCAGGATGACGCGCGCGCTTTGCAGGTTCGGGCTGTCGGCATCGGTGATGGTCAACTGGCCGGCGATCGATACGCCAGCCTGGCCTTCGGTAAAGGTGGTTTCGCTGTTGGTGCCGTTACCGGCGCCGTTTGGATCGACAACCGGCAGCGCGTCGTTGTCGATGATGGTGGTGGTGACGCTGCCATTGGTCGGGCTGACAGCGACGTTCTCGAAGTTGCCGCCGCTGATGGCGCCAATCGCGACGGTGACGTTTTCAACGCCTTCCGGGATCGTGTCATTCAGTGTGTTCAGGTCGAAGGTGACGCTGCTGCTGTTGGCAGGGATCTTCACGCTGACCACTTGCGTGTAGTCGGTGCCGTCGGTCGCGGTGCCGCTGTAGGTCAGGTTGATCGTGACTTCGGTCTGCGCCGGATTGCTCAACGTAATGGTATACGTGGCGGCCTGGCCTTCAACAACCGACTGGGTGCCGGTGATGCTGGCAAAGGTGGTGTCGATGGTGTCGGTGATGGTTGTCACCGCCGGAGTCGGGTCGGTCGTCACGACCAGGCCGCCACCGCCGGTGGTGCCAGTGATGGTGGTGCTAATGACGGACGGGTCGATGTACGGCGTGTTGTTGTCAGCTACTTGAACAGTGGTGGAGCCCGAAGTGTCGCCGCCACGAATGACAATGGTGGACCCGTTGGACAGGGCGATCGTCAGGTCCGACGTCGGGGCCTGAGTGACGTTTGCCGTGTAAACCAGCGCGCCGCCGGCTTCGGTCAGCGTCTGGGTGGCGGTCAGTGTCAGGGTGCCCGTCGGCGTCGGCGCGACAGGGGTCCCGTTGCCATTACCGTTGTCGATGGCCAGGCCATTAACCAGCGTAGGTGGAGGCGTGGCAGTGGTGCCCAGACCGTTGGTCGGGAAGCCGATGGTCGGATTCACCACGCCTGCGGTCTCGGTGAGCATCACGACGCTGTGGCCGCCGCCCGCGTTGCCGCCATCACCTGGCGCGGCCTGCGGACCTGCCGCAGTGGCTTCGAGGTCTTTGGTCGGGTCGGCGCCGGCCGCGATGGCCTGCTGCAGTTCCGCAACCGAAGGTGCCGCTTGCGCGGTGGCTTCAGCAAGGTTGGTGGTGGAGGCCGGTGCGTCGGCGCTCCATTGGCTGTCACGACCGATGTCCAGTTGACGGCCATCAGCAAGCTGCAGCGTGACTGCGCCTCCCGGGCCTGTCAGAACCTGCTCGCCGGTGAACAGCCGGTCACCCTCGATCAGCACACGACGAATCCCTTCCGGGGAAACTGCGACTACCTGGCCAACAATGCTTTTGACGATGGCAACAACACTGCTCATGGGGGTGACTCTCCGAAATTACCGTTCAGTGGGTATCCATCATGCCGACCGGCTTAACAGAGCCGCTTCATATTGGAATACGTAAAGATTCGCGTTTGATTCGATGACAGATAACAACTTAGGGAACTAATTAAGTTGCACGTTATCTGGCGTCAATTTATTTACAGCAGGTCGGCACCGGAATTAACTTTCTGCCAAAGTATTGACCTATTCGGCGACATCCTAAACAATCGCATCCGTAATGTCACATTGATATTTGATGAGATCGCGTATTTCTGCAGTGTGATCGCAAGCGCCCTTCAGAACACTCTCGAAACGATCACTTCAATGGCCATTTTTACGATGCGGCAGTGTGTATTGCTGCATTTTGAACAAGTACGTTCTCGGGAAACCACCAAAATGCGTAAGCACCTTTTCACTGCTGTACCCCTTATCCTTTGTGCCGGCTTCGTTCAGGCCCAAACGCTACAGTCCGCCATGCAGAAAGCCATGGACGAGCATCCCGAGGTGCAGGCCGGCATTAATGCCCGTATCGCGCAGGACTACGCGCTTCGTGCTGCAAAAGGCGGCTACCTGCCGCGTGTCGACGTCACGGCGGGCTACGGCCGGGCCGGTTCCGATACGCCAAGCACCCGTGCCTCGACCGGCCGTCATGACTACCAGACGCTGGACCGCGGTGAAGCGCAAATCCGCCTTCAGCAGATGCTGTTCGATGGCTTCGCAACAAGTAACGAAGTTGCGCGTCAACAAGCCACCGCCAATTCCCGGGGCTATTCGCTGTTGAATACCACCGAACGTACGGCGTTGACTGTTGCACAGGTCTATTTGGATGTACTGACTCAACGTGAAATGGTTCGGCTGGCAGAAGAGAACCTGAAGAGTCACGAACGTATTTACGATCAAATCAAACTTCGCACTTCCCGCGGTGTCGGGCGTATGGCGGATATGGACCAGGCCGATGCCCGTCTGGCACAGGCTCGTAACAACCTGATCACCGAACAGACCAACTTGGCCGACGCTCAGACCAACTACCTGAGTGCCGTTGGTCTGGAAGCTGACCAGCTGGAAGCGCCGTCGCCGTTTGCCATGATGCCCGCCGATCTGAACGAAGCCCGCCGCCAGATGCTCGAGAACAGCCCGGTGCTGCGCTCGGCCGAAGCCGACATCGTTGCCGCTGAAAAGCAGTACAGCTCGGCGCAGTCCAATTATTACCCGCGTTTCGATGCAGAACTGGGCCGCAATGCCGATAACAACATTGGCGGCGACGAAGGCCACAACAATGGCTGGGAAGCCATGGTGCGCATGCGCTTCAACTTGTACGCCGGTGGCAGCAACAAGGCTGACCTGCAGTCCAAGTCGTACCTGTCGAGCCAGGCCCTGGACATCCGCAACAACGCGCTGCGTCAGTTGAACGAAGAACTGGGCCTGGCCTGGAACGCCTACAACAACGCCAACGCCCAGGTGCCGATTGCTCAGCAGTACGTCGAGCGTGCCAACAGCGTTCGTACCTCTTACCAGCAGCAATTCAGTCTGGGAGAGCGTACCCTGCTCGACCTTCTCGACAGCGAGAACGAGTTGTTCACCGCGCAACAGCGTCTGGTGCAACTGAAGAACCTGCAGACGTACACCCAATACCGCATCAAGGCGGACATGGGCACGCTGCTGAAAAGCCAGGGCGTTGTGGCGCCAATGGCATCGGTTGTGCAGAACGACGTCAAACCGACCGTTCAGCTGCCGGGCATGAACTGATTCTTGACGGAGTCAGCTTCTTTTAACCGTTAAGAAAGAGAGTGTCAGCGTGGACTTGGAATTACCTTCGGCTCAATTAGGTCATGATCCACGCAGCCAGCACGACGATCCGCTACTCGACGGGCTGCTGACACTCTGTGCCCTGCATCACAAACCCGCGAGCCGGGCCATGCTGACCACCGGTCTGCCATTGCCCGACCAGCGTTTGAGCCCGGATCTGCTGCCTCGCGCCGCTGCCCGGGCCGGTTTGCAAGGGCGTTTGCTGCAACGCAAGCTCACCCAGATTCCCGAGATCGCATTGCCCGCCTTGCTGCTGCTGAAAGAAGGGCGCTCTGCCGTTCTGCTCGGTTGGGAGGGCGAATCGGCCCGCCTGCTGATCAGCGAAAGCAACGGCGGCGAAGTGCTGATCGAAACCGAAGCGCTGGCGCAGGATTACAGCGGTCGGGTGTTTTTCGCACAACCCCAACATAAATTTGACGTAACCCAGGGCTCGCTCATCCCGCGCGCTCGTTCCTGGTTCAAGGACACCCTCAAGCTGTCTCGCTGGCTTTACGTCGACGCGATCGCTGCCAGCTTTGTGATCAACCTGATCGCTCTGGCTACCCCTCTTTTCGTGATGAACGTCTACGACCGAGTCGTGCCCAACCAGGCCACCGCAACCTTGTGGGTGCTGGCGACCGGTATCTGTGGTGCGTTCCTGTTTGACCTGTTGCTCAAGGGCCTGCGCAGTCTGTGTCTGGACTTGGCCGGCAAGAAAACCGACCTGATCATTTCCGCCACGCTGTTCGAGCGAATCGTCGGCATGGCGATGAAGTTTCGTCCGGCGCGGGTGGGCAGTTACGCCCAGAACATCCATGAGTTTCAGGGCATGCGTGACTTCCTCACGTCGCTGACCCTGACCAGCCTCATTGATCTGCCGTTCACGCTGATCATCCTGCTGGTGATTGCGCTGCTGGGCGGGCATCTGGTGTGGATTCCGATCATCGCCTTCCCGCTGGCGCTGGGCATCGGCCACTTCCTGCAAAAGCCGCTGACGTCCACCCTTGAGCGCACCATGGCATTGGGTGCCGAGCGTCAGTCGAGCCTGATCGAAACCCTCGCCGGCCTCGACGCTGTGAAGGTCAATAACGCCGAAAGCGAGCGTCAGTACCAGTGGGAACACACCATCGGTACCCTCAGCCGCCTGGAATTGCGCGTTAAAGTCCTTTCCGGCCTCGCCATGAACATCACCCTGCTGATTCAGCAACTGGCGGGCGTGGCGATGATCTGCTTCGGCGTTTACATGATCATGGACGGCGTTCTCAGCATGGGCGGCCTCGTGGCCTGCTACATGCTCAGCGGTCGCGCCCTCGGCCCGTTGGCGCAATTGTCCGGCCTGCTGACCCGTTATCAGCAAGCCAAAGTGACCATGGTGTCGGTTGATCAGATGATGGAGCTGCCTCAGGAGCGCAATTTCGACGAGCGTCCGCTCAGCCGTCAGGTCCTGCAAGGCGCCATGGAATTCCGCAACCTTGAGTTCACTTACCCGAACCAGCAGAACCTGGCGCTGCGCAACATCAATCTGGTGATCCGCCCGGGCGAGAAGGTAGGCATCATCGGCCGCAGCGGTTCGGGCAAAAGCTCCCTCGCCAAACTGCTGGTCGGTTTGTATCAGCCGGACGAAGGCTCGCTGCTGGTGGATGGCGTCGACATTCGCCAGATCGACGTCAGCGAAGTGCGCCACAACATCGGCTACGTCGCTCAGGACATTCAGCTGTTGTCGGGCACGCTGCGCGACAACCTGATTTCCGGTGCGCGCTACGTGGATGATGAGATGGTGCTGCAGGCCGCCGAACTGGCCGGCGTGCATGAATTCGCCAGTCTGCATCCCCAGGGCTACGAGCTGCAGGTGGGTGAGCGCGGGCAGAACCTGTCCGGTGGTCAGCGGCAGAACGTCGCCCTGGCGCGGGCCTTGTTGCTCGATCCGCCGATTCTGTTGCTCGACGAACCCACCAGCGCCATGGACAACACCGGCGAAGAACGTTTGAAGCAGCGCCTGCATGGCGTTATCGAGAAAAAGACCGTGATTCTTGTGACACACCGAGCTTCGTTGCTCAGCCTGGTTGATCGCCTGATAGTCATCGACCGCGGCCAGATCGTGGCCGACGGCCCGAAAGCCGCCGTTATGGAAGCGTTGAAGAAGGGGCAGATCAGTGTTGCTTAAGTCAGGTCAAAACTCCGGTGGCGGCATCTTCGGCTACTTCAAAGGCTCGCCGTCGCTGGAAGGCCAGGCACTCCCGGAAGTCAAAAAGGCACTGGTCGACGATGCTCCGCGCATTGTGCGGCTGACCATCTGGGCGGTGATCCTGTTCTTCGTCTTCTTGCTGGTCTGGGCCAACTACGCCGTGATCGATGAAGTGACGAAGGGCGAGGGCAAGGCCATTCCGTCGACCAAGATCCAGAAGATCCAGAACCTGGAAGGCGGCATCGTCGCGCAGATCTACGCCCACGACGGCCAGATCGTCGACGCCGGCGCCCCGCTGATTCGTCTCGATGACACGCGCTTTGCGTCCAACGTCGGCGAGACCGAAGCGGATCGTCTGGCGATGCAACTGCGCGTTGAGCGTCTGAGCGCCGAGGTCGATGACCGTCCCCTGAATATCAGCGCCGAAGCGCGCAAGCTGGTGCCGAATCAGGCGTCCAACGAAGAGTCGCTGTACAAGAGCCGTCGTCAGCAACTGGTCGACGAGATCGGTGGCTTGCAGCAGCAGTTGATTCAGCGTCAGCAGGAATTGCGTGAGTTCGCCTCCAAGCAGGAGCAGTACCGCAGCAGCCTGGGCCTGTTGCGCCAGGAGATCGGCATGTCCGAGCCGTTGGTGTCCCAGGGCGCGGTGTCGCCGGTGGACATCCTGCGGCTGAAGCGTTCCGAGGTGGAAACACGCGGGCAGCTGGACGGCACCACGCTGGCGATTCCTCGGGCACAAGCGGCGATTGCCGAAGTGCAGCGCAAGATCGACGAAACCCGTGGCAAATTCCGCAGCGATGCGCTGACCCAACTGAATGAAGCGCGCACCAACCTTTCCAAAGCGCAGTCGACAGCCAAGGGTCTTGAAGACCGCGTCAACCGTACGATGGTGACGTCGCCGGTGCGCGGCGTGGTCAAGCAGATGCTGGTCAATACCGTGGGCGGTGTTATTCAGCCGGGCAGCGACATTGCCGAAGTTGTGCCGCTGGATGACACTCTGTTGGTAGAAGCGCGCATTCGTCCGCAAGACATCGCCTTCCTGCACCCGGGTCAGGAAGCGATGATCAAATTCACGGCCTACGACTACACGATCTATGGCGGGCTGAAAGGCAAGCTGGAACAGATCGGCGCCGACACCATTCAGGACGAAGAGAAGAAGAACACCTTTTACGTGATCAAACTGCGCACCGACCGCAGCCACCTCGGCACCGATGAGCACCCACTGCTCATCATCCCCGGCATGGTCGCCTCGGTGGACATCATCACCGGCAAGAAAACCATCCTGAGCTACCTGCTCAAACCCGTGCTGAAAGCCCGCGCCGAGGCACTGCACGAGCGTTGATGGCTGATGGTTGATGGCCGGTAGACTGGCCTCTTTCTTTGTAGGACCGGCTTCAGCCGGGAAGGCGTCGGGTGTGGCACCGCAAATGTAGGGTGTCCACGCGGGCCTCTTCCCGGCTAAAGCCGGTCCCACAGACTGACCGCGTGCTTTTTGTGGGACCGGCTTTAGCCGGGAAAGCGTCAGGGCAGGCGCCATCACCTCCCGCGTTTGCTATCGATCCTCACCAAGCGCCCACCTTCGAACCTCAAATACTGGTACATCCCGTTGCTCGGGCCGTAGACCCATTCCTGGACCTGCACCTGATCCACCTGGCGGTAGTGATTGACGGTTTCCTTGTAGCCGATGATGTCCTGGCTGACCGGCTGGCCGCACTTCTGCTGCACTTCAAACATTCGGTCGCCCACGCTGATCAACTGGCTGCCACAGCGCAATGTATCCGCCTGAACAACGCCAACCAGCGCGGTCACACCGAGCACCAACGCCATCCTCGTTATTGCATTCTTCAAAATCATTACTCGCTGTCGAGGTGCAGGGGGCTGATAACGCGGCCGTCTTTTTCTGGCTGGCCAAGGGTGGTGTCGACGAAATACACCCGCTCGTCTGCCAGTTGGCCCTTGTCGACCAGATAGTCCTTGATGCTTCCGGCCCGCGCCTGGCCGAGCTGACGCAGCAGCAGCGCGCTCGAACTCCAGGATTTGAGCACCGCTTCGCGCAGCTTGTTCTGACGCTCTTCCTTGCCCAGATTCACCCACTCGGCTGGCGGCTGTTGCTTCAGACGTGTGCGATAAATGCCCTCGAGCATCGGCGCTTTCTCATCAGCAGGCACGGCCAGATCGCTCGGCTGCGCAGGCACTTTGTCACCGCGGCGCTGGAGAATCTTGTAGTACGTGCTCTGGTATTCGCGCTCCAGTCGTTGCTGGGCAATCAATGGACCGTCGCTGGCCTCAGCGCTGGTGCCTTCAATCTCCAGACGCAATGCCGGCCGCGCTTTCAATCCTGCCGCCAGCTTGTCCAGCGAAGCCATTGCCTCAGGGCTCAACTCATCAGCCCCCGGCGCGAAGGCCACCGTGCCCAAATCCTCCGACCCGCCACCGCCGCTGATCAACCCGCCGATGAATTTGAACGGCGCCGCCGCGGCCTTCACCACCAGATTGCGCAGGGTCTGCCAGACAATCGGCATCACGCTGAACTGCGGATTGTTGAGGTCGCCCGTTACGGGCAACTCGATGGAAATCTTGCCATCGGTATCCTTCAGCAGGGCAATCGCCAGTTTCAACGGAAGATTCACCGCATCCGGGCTGTCGACCTTTTCACCCAGTTGCAGCTGCTCGACGACCACTTTGTTCTCGGCCTTGAGCTGGCCCTTGGTGATCAGGTAGTGCAGATCCAGATTCAAGCGCCCCTTGCGAATACGGTAACCGGCGAACTTGCCGGAGTAGGGCGTCAACGTGGTCAGCTCCACGCGCTTGAAGCTGGTGGCGATGTCCAGGCTCGCCATCGGGTTGAACGGATTCAGCGCGCCCTTGATGGTCACCGGCGCATACCGATCAACCTTGCCATTGATGTTCACCGTTGCCGGTTTGTCCTGGCGGTTGTCCAGCGTGCCGATCTTGCCGTTGAGCTGCTGGACGGCGGTGGCGAAGTTGGGCGTCAGGCTGAAGTCGGCGAAATTGGCCGAGCCATTGGTGATGTTGACCTCGCCAATGCGAATGCCCATGGGCTTTTCGCTGCTGGCGGCAGCCTTGGCTTTCGGCGCGGCAGGCGCCTGATCAGCGGGCTGTGGAATCAGAAGGTCGTCGATATTGGTCGAGCGATCATCGGCGATCATGAAGCGCGCATACGGCTGATCAATGTTGACCGAGGCAATAGTCAGGCTGTCGCCCAACTGGAAATTCAGCCCCTCGACATTCAGCCGCTGCCACTTCACGAAGTCCCGCGACTTAAGCGTGTCGAGGGTGTGCAACTGGTCAACCTGCGCCTTGCCGGTAATGCCCAGCGCCAAGGGCTCGGTGCTTTTCAGGTCCACCGCCAGATCGCTGTTGAGCATGCCGCTGCGCACTTCCAGGCGAATGAAAGGTGTGACGTAGGACTGCGCGACACGCAAGTCGATATCGCGGGTGGTGACATTAAGATTGGCGCGAACCGGCGCCAGATTCACCTCGCCGTCTGCGGTCAGCTTGCCTTGCTTGCCCACGCCGGTGTCGAGCTTGAGTTTGAAGGGCGACTTGTTGAGGCTGTCGAAGCCGGTCAGGTCCAGATTCAACGGGCCGACGTCAATGGCGACAGGCTCTTTCGGCACTTTGTCGGCGAGATGAATGCGGTAGTCGCGCAGCTGCGTATCGCCCAGCAACACCTGCCAGGGTTTGCTCGGCGCCGCCGGCTTGGCGCTGGCGGTGGTTTCCGTACTGGTAGCAGTGGCGGGCTGCTGTTTTTCAGCCTCAACCTTTTTCGCCTGCGATTTAGAAGGCTGACTGGCAAACAACTTCTGCCAGTCCAGCTCACCGTCCGACTCCCTTGTCGCCCAGGTTTCGAGGCCTTCACTGCGAATTTTGCCGACGCTCACCAACTGCTTGGCCAGATCGATCGACGTCTCGCTCACGCTCAGTTTTTTCAGGCGGGCCAGCGGTCTGCCGTCCGGGGCATCAATGGCGAAGGGCGCGACACTCAGGGACGTCTTGTCCAGCAACAGCTCGGTTTCCTTGGCCAGACTGAGTTTGTAATGGGTATCGAAATTCAGCACGCCGTCTTTGAGCACCAGCGGCAGCGCGTCGCGCACGTAGGGCCACCAGACTTCCATCTTGCCGTCGGTGATTTTTAGCGTGCCTTCGGACGAGATGGGCACAAGGCTGATGCGCCCGACCCAATCGATCTGACCGCCGTTAGGTCCGGCGGCAACTAGGGTCATGTCGGCGTTGTCTTCCGGCAGCGTGCTGAGGTTTTTGAGTTCGAAATTCAGCGCGTCGTAGAGAAACTCGATGGGCTCGCTGGGGCGCATGTCCTGGAAATGCACGTAGCCGTCGGCCAGCTTGATCTCGCCGATGCGCAGCGGAAACGGTTTGCTTGGAGGCTCGTCGGGTTTTGCAGGTTCGCCGGCGGGCAGCTTGAACAGGCCGGCCAGGTTGAGCGTGCCGTCCTTGGCGAACAGCAGCTCGGTCTTGGGTTTATCGAGTTCGACGGCCTTGAGGTGCAGGGCCTTGGTCCACAGGCTGTCGATTTGCAGATTGGCGTAAAGCCGTGCGAAACCGATTTGCTCCTTGCCCGGCACTCCGATGTTCAGGCCCCAAAGGGTGACTTCCAGGCTGTAGGGATTGAGTTCGAGGCGGTCGAGCCTGGCCGGCACTGTGCTGTAATTGGCCAGCTGTTGATTGATGATTCGCACTGCGACGCCTGGCAGGATCAGAAACCCCAGCACGCTGTAGATGGCGAAGACGGCCAGCAGGGCGCCGATGGCGCGTTTCAATCCTTTGGGCATGTAAGTCGCCGACTCTCTCGATGGGAGGTCCTTGGAGTATGGCACGCCAATCTGGTTCCGAATCCAGTCGCTTCAATCCTTGTGGGAAATTTCCTTAGGCCCGTTTGAGCATCACAGCTGCAAGATCAATGTCTTGAGCGGGGGCTGTTGATCCTGTGACGGAAAGTCGGCGTCCGGGGTCAGCACCTGGCAGTCGCGCACGGGTCGGCCAATCTTGCTCGCGCAACGCAGCACTTGCTCGCGCCAATCGTCCAGGCTGACCTTCGCCAGGTTGTTGCAGCAGATCAGCACGCCATCTTCAGCGGTGGTCAGCAGCGCGGGTTTCAGCAGGCTTTGGTAATCGCGCAGCAGGTCAACCGTGCCGAAGGCGCTCTTGGCCCAGGCCGGCGGATCCAGCAGGACCAGATCATACTGGCGTTGCTCAAGGCGGACGTAGCTCGGCAGTTTGTGGCCGCGACGGGAAGCGATCGGCAGCCCGGCCAGTTGGCGAATGGCCGGGAAATAATCGGACTGGACGAACTGCATGGTCGGCAGCTGCGGATTGAGCAGGCCGTTCTCGCGCCCGACGGCCAGGTTGCCCTCGGCGAAATCCAGGTTGCACACCTCGCGCGCGCCACCCGCCGCCGCGCTCAGGCCGACGCCGCAGGTATAGGCGAACAGGTTGAGCACGCTCTTGCCGGCGGCATGTTGCTTGACCCAGCCCCGGGCGTTGCGCAGGTCGAGAAACAGCAGCGGATCCTGCCCGGCATGACGACCGCGCACTCGGTAATTCAGGCCCCATTCGTGGCCGACCAGATCGGCGAGCGCTGCGTCGTCGGCTTTGTAGATCGGGTCAGTTCGGTCGACGCGCGAGTTGCCCTGGGAGCGGTCGTTGTAGACCAGCAGCAGTTCCAGACCCAGCCGTGCATTGACGGCAGTATGCAGCGCCAGCAGCGAATCAAGGTCCAGGCTGTTGTGGAAACTCTGCACCAGCAGCTGCGGGCCATAGCGGTCGACCGTCAACCCGCTCGCGCCTTCCTGGCTGCCGTGGAACAGGCGATAACAGTCGGTGCCTTGGGCGTGCAGTTCCGCGAGCAGGGGTTGACGATTATCGAGGGCGACGCTGAGCGCCTGATTCAACGAAGACATGCTCGGCCTTGGGGCAGGAATGAGGGCGTGCGAGTTTATCAGCAAGGCATTGCCGGGTGTGACTGACGCTGCGGACACCTGCAGGGCGGGCTTGCCGGTGATGACGCTGCTACTCAACTGTAGGAGTGAGCTTGCTCGCGATTGCGGCGTTTCAGACGACATCTTCTTCGCGGACACATCGCAATCGCGAGCAAGCTCACTCCTACAAGGGGCGTCATCCCCCGGTTCCTGAACCTTCCCTGAAGACATCCGCAATAACCCTGACACCCCCCGTACTGGCGATTTACTCTCATAAAACCCGGGCGTATTCTTCGCCCGTTTTCAACCAATGCGGAGACCCACAGTGGGTACTTGTTCGAGTGACAGACGTCAGCCGGTGATAACGACCGGCCAATCCTCGGCCCGATAACGCGCAGTCTTTTCACTGCCGCTATCTCGCCGACAACGTGAGAAGCGGCAGTGCCAGCGGATTCTGATCAGAGCCCGCTTTCCTGTCCTTTCCCTGACGCCCAATCCTGCGTGATGACCGACGCGTCCGTCGTTCGTCTGCGCATCGGACGCGCGTGGCATTTTTGCTGCGCGGGCCAGCCTGCGGTGCCTGCTCATCAATGAGCGCGGCGCCTGAGGCTTGCCGTACCCGCTCCAGGTTCCTGTGCTTTCAGCTCCAGCAGCCTTCAGTCCAGGGGACATAACCATGAAGTACACCCTCCTGAAAGAATTCCTCGCCGACTTCGTCCGCACTCGCAAACTCGGCCGGCACTTTCGTCGGCTGGCGACGCTCGACAGCGTGACCGACGCCACCGTCAGCCGCGAAGTGCCGCCCACCCTGGCGCAAACCCTGACCCGGGGCGCCAGCAGTGATGTGCCTGAATTGCTCGCGCGCCTGCGCAGCGACGCCGACGGTCTCACCGAAACCGAAGCGCACGAGCTGCGCGAGCAACACGGCCTTAACGAAGTCGAGCACGAACAGCCGCTGCCATGGTGGGTGCACCTGTGGCACTGCTACAAAAACCCGTTCAACCTGCTGCTGACCCTGCTGGCGTTCATCTCGTGGCTGACCGAAGACATGAAAGCCGCCACGGTGATTTTCTCCATGGTCGTGCTCTCCACACTGCTGCGTTTCTGGCAGGAGGCGCGCTCCAATCAGGCTGCCGACGCGCTGAAGGCGATGGTCAGCAACACCGCGACCGTCATGCGCCGCGCCGACAGCACGTTCGACATTGCCGATAACGCAAAGCAAAAACGCGTTGAGCTGCCGATCAAGCAACTGGTACCGGGCGACCTGATTGTGCTGTCTGCCGGCGACATGATCCCTGCGGACTGCCGCGTGCTTATCGCGAAGGACCTGTTCGTCAGCCAGGCCGCGATGACCGGCGAATCCATGCCGGTGGAGAAATTCGCGCGGCGTCAGGACGCCGACACGGGCAACCCTCTGGACTTGGAAAACATTCTGTTCATGGGCACCAACGTAGTATCCGGCGCGGCGACGGGCGTCATTCTGGCCACCGGCAACAACACCTATTTTGGGGCGCTGGCGCAGCGGGTCAGTGCCACCGACCGCGCGCCGACCTCGTTTCAGGCCGGGGTCAATAAAGTGAGCTGGCTGCTGATCCGCTTCATGTTCGTGATGGCGCCGCTGGTGCTGTTTATCAACGGCTTCACCAAGGGCGACTGGATGGAAGCGCTGCTGTTCGCGCTGTCCATCGCTGTCGGCCTGACCCCGGAAATGCTGCCGATGATCGTCACTTCGACGCTGGCCAAGGGCGCGGTGTTTCTGTCGCGCAAGAAAGTCATCGTCAAGCGCCTCGACGCCATCCAGAACTTCGGCGCCATGGACGTGCTGTGCACCGACAAGACCGGCACGCTGACTCAGGACAAGATTTTTCTCGCACGCCATGTCGACGTCTGGGGCGACGAGTCCGACGACGTTCTGGAAATGGCCTACCTCAACAGCTACTACCAGACCGGCCTGAAAAATCTGCTGGACGTCGCGGTGCTGGAGCACGTCGAGATTCACCGCGAGCTGCAAGTCGGCACCGCGTTCAGCAAGGTCGATGAGGTCCCGTTCGACTTCAATCGCCGGCGCATGTCGGTGGTGGTGCAACAGCAGCGCGAGCCGCATCTGCTGATCTGCAAAGGCGCGCTGGAAGAAGTGCTGAGCGTGTGCAACCGCGTGCGTCATGGCGATGCCGAAGAAGCGCTGACGCCTGAACTGCTCGAGCGCATTCTGAACGTCACCGCTGCGTTCAACGAAGAAGGCCTGCGCGTTGTGGCGGTGGCGGCGCGCGCCATGGAAGCCGGTCGTGACACCTACGGCCTGGCTGACGAAAGCGACCTGACCCTGATCGGTTATGTGGCGTTTCTCGATCCACCGAAGGAAAGCACGGCGCCTGCACTCAAGGCACTGGCCGAGCATGGCGTGGCGGTGAAAGTGCTCACCGGCGACAACGAGCGCGTCACCGCGAAAATCTGTCGCGAAGTCGGTCTGGAACGTCAGGGCCTGCTACTGGGCGGTGATATCGAACGCATGAGCGACGCTGAACTGGCGGTCGCTGTAGAGACCACCAACGTGTTTGCCAAACTGACGCCTTCCCACAAGGAGCGCATCGTTCGGCTGCTCAAGGCCAACGGGCACGTGGTGGGTTTCATGGGCGACGGCATCAACGACGCGCCTGCACTGCGCACCGCCGACATCGGTATTTCCGTGGACACCGCGGTGGACATCGCCAAGGAAGCCGCCGACATCATTCTGCTGGAGAAGAGCCTGATGGTGCTGGAGGAGGGCGTGCTGGAAGGGCGCCGGACCTTCGCCAACATGCTCAAGTACATCAAGATGACGGCCAGTTCCAATTTCGGCAACGTGTTCTCGGTGCTGGTCGCCAGTGCGTTCATCCCGTTTCTGCCGATGCTGCCGATGCACCTGCTGGTGCAGAACCTGCTGTACGACATTTCTCAGATCGCCATTCCCTTCGATAACGTCGATGAGGAGTTGCTGAAAAAGCCTCAGCGCTGGCAGCCCGCGGACGTAGGACGCTTCATGCTGTTCTTCGGGCCGATCAGCTCGATCTTCGACATCACCACGTTCGCGGTCATGTGGTACGTGTTCGGCGCGAACACGCCGGAGCATCAAACCCTGTTTCAGTCGGGATGGTTTGTCGTCGGCCTGCTGACGCAGGCGCTGATCGTACACATGATCCGCACGCCGAAAATCCCCTTCTTGCAAAGCCGCGCGGCGATGCCGTTGATGGTGATGACCGGAGTGATCATGGCCGTCGGCATCTTCCTGCCGATGGGCCCGCTGGCGCACTACTTCAAGCTCCAGGCGCTGCCCCCGCTGTACTTCGCCATCCTGCCGCTGATCCTGATCGCCTACGTGGCGCTGACCCAGGCGGTGAAGGGCTTCTATGTGGGCAAGTTTGGGTGGCAGTGATTGCATGTGACGCAGGTCCCACTGACTGACCACGTGCTTTTAGTGGGACTGGTCCTACACCTGCGTCTCGGTCAGGCTCTTATGACCGGGCCAACGCCAGCGCTACGCCTTGTCCGCCACCAATGCACAGCGTCGCCAATCCTTTCTTCGCGTCGCGTTTGATCATTTCGTGGAGCAGGGTCACCAGCACGCGGCAGCCCGACGCGCCGATCGGGTGGCCGATGGCGATAGCGCCGCCGTTCACGTTGACCTTGTTCATGTCCCAGCCCAGCTCTTTGCCAACCGACAAGGACTGCGCGGCGAAGGCTTCGTTGGCTTCGATCAGATCCAGCGCCTCCAGCGACCAACCCGCCTTGTCCAGGCAGCGGCGGGTGGCGCTCACCGGGCCGATGCCCATGATTGCCGGGTCTACGCCGGCATTCGCGTAAGCGGCAATCCGCGCCAGCACTGGCAAGCCCAGTTCTTCTGCTTTCCGGGCACTCATCAGAATGACCGCGGCCGCACCGTCGTTCAGCGATGACGCATTACCTGCCGTGACCGAGCCGTCCTTTTTGAACGCTGGCTTGAGCTTGCCCAGGGATTCAGCGGTGGTGCCCGCACGCGGCTGCTCGTCGGTGGCGAAAGACAGCGGGTCGCCCTTGCGCTGGGGAATCAGGATCGGGGTGATTTCATCCACGAAGCGCCCGGCCTCGATGGCAGCAGCGGCTTTCTGTTGCGACGCCGCCGCAAATGCATCCTGTGCCTCACGGCTGATGGCGTATTTATCGGCCAGGTTCTCAGCCGTGATGCCCATGTGGTAATCGTTGAACGCGTCCCACAGGCCATCGCTGATCATCGTGTCGACCATCGTCGCATGGCCCATGCGCAAGCCGGTTCGCGCGCCCGGCATCACATAGTTGGACAGGCTCATGCTTTCCTGGCCGCCAGCAATGATCACCTCAGCATCGCCGCAACGAATCGCCTGCGTGCCCAGATGGAGCGCCTTGAGGCCCGAGCCGCAGACCTTGTTCAGCGTCATGGCCGGCACTGTGAACGGCAAACCCGCCTTGATCGCCGCCTGGCGTGCAGGGTTCTGGCCTGCGCCTGCGGTGAGCACCTGACCCATGATCACCTCATCGACCAGCGCACCGTCCAGACGCGTCTGTGCCAGCAGTTGACGGATGACGGCAGCGCCGAGATCCACTGCAGGAATATTCGCCAAAGAACCCTGGAAACTGCCCACCGCTGTGCGGGTAGCGGCAACGATTACAACGTCTTGCATGGTGCGAATCCTCAGTGGTGTAGGACATGGCGCCGGACCGGATGTAAAGAGGCTAAACAGAGAGGGCAGGCCGCCGCATCAAGGGAAGCATGGTTGCATGAATGACGATGATAATTTAAGCCCTTTGTCGCCTAAACCCCATCATAACGGTGCGCAGGCCACCGTCATCCCGCGACCGACTGCGGATCCTTCCTACAGAAACATATGACAGGGTGTGTCTCTAGTTCCCACGCAAATCCGGGAAGGGGCTGATTTTCGTTGAAGGTGAAGGCAGTGACAATCGCCGGCCATTTCAGCGTCCACGTCCCAGGAGACCCTCTTTTGCCTAACAACAATCATGGCGATCAAAGCGGCGACAACAGCCTGAACGTAGGCGTCGGCGATTTCCGTGGCGCCAACGTAAACATCAGTCACAACGAGCGTTCCACGTTCACCCCTGAGCAATTGCACATTAAGCGCCATTCGGCATTTGGCGGCCGCAGCGTTGACAGCAGCAACGTCTCTGTCTTTGGGGGCATCACGGGTGTCGCCAGTCTGATCGGGCTGTACTTCACTCTGTTCCAGCCGCCATTGGGCGGACAAAGCTCGTGGTCAACGTTCTTCATGTTTTCATTCATCGTTGCCGTCATGGCCGTTGCCATGTCAGCCGTGCTGCGTCGACGCAAATTCGAGCATTTCTTCGGCTCGCGGCACTATATCGAAATCAGCCAGGCTGGACGGCTGCGGGTGAATCGCCTCACCGCGCAATGTCCTTGGTGTGGCTCATTGATGCATCTGCGTCGCGTCGGCCCCAAGGAAGGGGCACGTGACGATCAATTCATCTGCGTGCGCAATCCGGCACAGCACACCATTCAGCTTGATCCGACGGTGCTTCCCGACATAGAAGACTGAGCAGCCTGAACGCACGAAACCCGCTGCCTCGTGGGAGAGGGCAGCGGGTTTCGCGTGTGTTACAGGAAGGCAGATCAGCCGCGGTGACGACCGCGGAAATAGTTGATCAGGCCCTGGGTCGAAGCGTCTTCAGCAATCGTTTCGTCGGTGCCGACGAGGCGGCTGTAAACGCCTTTGCCCAGTTCTTTACCCAGCTCAACACCCCATTGGTCGAAGGCGTTCGTGCCCCAGACCACGCTTTGCACGAACACCTTGTGCTCGTACATCGCGACCAGTGCGCCCAGGCGGCGAGGGCTGATGCGCTCCACGACAATGGTGTTGCTCGGACGATTGCCCGGAATGACCTTGTGCGGCGCGACACGCTGCACTTCCTCTTCCGGTACGCCCTTGGCCCGCAGTTCGGCTTCCGCTTCGGGGCGGGTTTTACCCTGCATCAACGCCTGGCTCTGGGACAGGCAGTTGGCGTACAGCCACTGGTGGTGGTCGGACACCGGGTTGAAGCTGACGATCGGCACGATGAAGTCGGCCGGGATCATTTGCGTGCCTTGGTGCAGCAACTGGTGGTAAGCATGCTGACCGTTCGCGCCAACGCCACCCCAGATGACCGGGCCCGTGTCGGTTTTGACTGGCACGCCGTCCTGGCGAACGCTCTTGCCGTTGGATTCCATGTCCAGCTGCTGCAAGTGCTTGGTGATGTTGCGCAGGTAGTGGTCGTACGGCAGGATCGCGTGGCTTTGCGCGCCCCAGAAGTTGCCATACCAGATACCCAGCAAGCCCAGCAGCACCGGCATGTTCTCTTCGAACTCGGCGTTCTGGAAGTGCTGATCCATGGTGTAGGCGCCGGACAACAGCTCCTTGAAGTTCGACATGCCGATCGCCAGCGCAATCGGCAGGCCGATGGCCGACCACAGCGAATAGCGGCCACCGACCCAGTCCCACATCGGGAAGATGTTTTCTTCACGAATCCCGAAAGCAACCGCTGCGGCGTTGTTGCTCGACACAGCGATGAAGTGGCGATACAGCTCGGCTTCGGACCCGCCCTGGGCGAGGTACCAGGCGCGGGCAGCAGTGGCGTTCTTCAGGGTTTCAAGAGTGGTGAACGTCTTCGACGAAACGATGAACAACGTGGTTTCGGCGCGCAGCTTCTGAGTCAGCTCGTGTAGCTCGGTGCCGTCGATGTTCGCCAGGTAATGGCAACGAACGCCTTTCTGTGCGTAGGACAGCAGCGCCTCGGACACCAGCTCAGGACCGAGGAACGAGCCGCCGATCCCGATATTGACCACGTCAGTGATCGGCTTTTCGGTGTAGCCACGCCACAGACCGTCGTGGATGCGACCGACCAGATCAGTGATCTGGTTCAGCACCTTGTGCACTTCCGGCATCACGTTGACGCCGTTGACCAACAGCTTGTCGCCCACCGGACGACGCAGTGCGGTGTGCAGCGCAGGGCGCCCTTCCGAAGCGTTGACCAGTTCGCCGTCGTACTGCGCCTTGATGGCTTCTTTCAAACCGACTTCATTGGCCAGGTTGACCAGCAACTGACGGGTCTCGGCGGTAATGAGGTTCTTCGAGTAGTCGAGAAACAGACCGGCACTGCTGAGCGTGAATTCGTCGAAACGCTTCGGGTCTGCGTTGAACGCGTCGCGCATGCTGAAATTCTGCATCGCTTCGCGGTGATCGTTGAGCGCCTGCCAGGCGGGCAGGGTAGTGACGTCATGAGGAGTGCGGTAGTACGCCATCGCTGCGGGTTTCCTTGTACTTGAACTGCCTTTTGGACACTGAAAAGCAGGATTGGACATGAATTCGTGGGCGGATCAGAGACTAGTCCCCGGCAACGCCGATGTCTGCGCCCTGCTTTACCTTTGCTCGGTACTTTTTCTCACAGAGTAGAGCTGCCGGTCTGACACGAACTGTATCGGTATGGCATTGCGGGTGTGGCTAAGTTCATCGCCAGCACCCTGCGAAGGCCAAGGCCTGCGCTGCACAATCGGTTTCGCGCCCTGAGCATAGGCGCAGATGGTCATCCGATCACGTGACTTTTGCTTTACACGAGCCCCGGCGCATCCATCAGCCGGGTGGGCAGGTTATTCCTTGACCAGATGCAGGTTGTCGATCAGGCGCGTCTTGCCCATGAACGCCGCGCCCAGCACCACCAGATCACGATCATCCGGGGTCGCAGGGCGCAGGCTCACTGCATGGCGAATTTCCAGGTAATCAGGCCGGAAGCCCGCTGCTTCGAGGTCTTTCACGCCATCGCTGATCAGCTGCTGATGATCCTGCTCGCCATTCTGCAATGCCGTGCCGATCTGTTTGATCACGCGGTACAACGCAGGTGCTGCCGTGCGCTGGTCTTCAGTCAGGTAGCCATTGCGCGACGACAGGGCCAGGCCATCGGCGGCACGCACGGTGGGTTCGCCGATGATTTGAATGGGCATGTTCAGGTCACGCACCAGTGCGTTGACGACGGCCAGTTGCTGGAAATCCTTCTGACCAAAAATCGCGATGTCCGGCTGCACCATGTTGAACAGTTTGCTGATCACCGTCGATACGCCGTCGAAATGGCCAGGACGGCTGCCGCCACACAGACCTTCGGACACCACCGGGACGCGCACGATGGTCTGGTCAGCCATGCCATGGGGATACATTTCTTCGACCGTCGGCGTAAACAGCAAATGGCAACCGGCCTGAAGCAATTGCTCCTGATCGGCAGCCAGAGTACGGGGGTACGACGCCAGGTCTTCGTTGGGACCAAACTGCAGCGGGTTGACGAAGATGCTGGCGATTACAAAATCAGCGCGTTGAACGGCTTTGGTCACCAAAGCGATATGGCCGCTGTGCAGGTTGCCCATGGTGGGTACCAGAGCGATGCGTTTGCCTTCGCTGCGAGCGCGAGCGACGACGGCCCGCAGTTCGCGAACGGTTTTAACTGTGTTCATGCCGAGAATCCGTGTTCTGGGGCGGGGAAGCTGACGTCCTTGACCGCGCTGACGTAGGCGGCGATCGCCGACTGAATGTCCGGCTGACCGGCCATGAAGTTCTTCACGAACTTGGGCACGCGGCCGGTAATCGATAGCCCGAGCATGTCATGAAGCACCAGCACCTGACCGTCGGTGGCGCTGCCGGCGCCGATCCCGATCACCGGAATCTTTACCGCGTGGGTGATTTCCTGGGCCAGCTCGCTCGGCACGCACTCCAGCAGGATCATCGCGGCGCCGGCCTGCTCAAGGGTAATCGCGTCGGCCCGCATCTGCCGCGCCTGCGACTCCTGACGACCCTGCACTTTATAGCCGCCCAATACGTTGACCGCCTGAGGCGTCAAACCCATGTGTGCACAGACGGGCACGCCGCGTTCGGCGAGCAGCCGGATCGAGTCGGCGAGCCACGCTGCGCCTTCGATCTTGACCATGTGTGCGCCTGCCTGCATCAGCGTGGCGCTGTTGGCGAAGGTCTGCTCGGGCGTGGCATAGGACATGAACGGCAAATCCACCAGAATCAGCGCGCCCTGGTTACCGCGTTTGACGCCGGCCACGTGGTACGCCATTTCAGCGGTGGTGACAGGCAGCGTGCTGTCGTGGCCTTGAAGGACCATGCCCAGCGAGTCGCCGACCAGCAGCACTTCCACACCGGCCTGGCTGGCGGTGTGGGCAAAAGTAGCATCGTAGCAGGTCAGCATGGTGATTTTTTCACCTTTCTGCTTCAGGGCCAGCAGGGACGTAACGGTGATATCGGGCATGGAAAGTCCTCATTCAGGCGCTGTGAATACTGCGGCGAGCAACGCGTGATTCATCTTGGGAGGCAGGCACATCGTCGTTTCGCGATGTTTGCAACGGCCTGATCCGCGCCTTGTGGCCGGTCGTCCGGCTTTGGGACGCTTATCTTCGTGAGGAGGGGGCGGGAAGTCAATTCCGGGTGTTGCCGGTTTCAACGTGCCCGCAGAACGGCGTCAGTTCGGCAATCGCTCCAGGCCTTCGAACGGGCACTGGGCAAGCAAATCATTCAGCGCGCGGCCATCGGCGAAGGTGATGCCCGGCGCCAGCTCGGCCAGTGGATACAGCACAAACGCGCGCACCTGCATCTGGTAGTGCGGCACCTTCAGGCGCGGCTCATCGATGAGGCGATCGCCGAACAGCAAGATATCGAGGTCCAGCGTGCGCGGCCCCCAGCGTTCAAGGCGCTCGCGGCCCTGATCGTTTTCGATGCCTTGCAAGGCGTCGAGCAGTGCCATCGGGGGGAGCGAGGTATCGATCGCAGCGACTGCATTGGTGTAACGCGGCTGACCCGGCAACAGCGAGTCGCTGACATAAAAAGCGGAAACGCCTGACAGGCTGCTCTGCGGCAACAGGCACATAGCCTTGATCGCTTCGCGCAACTGTTCGGCGGGGTCGGCCAGGTTACTACCCAGGCCGACGTAAACGCGCTCGATCATCGGCTGTTATTCCGCCCCGTCGACGCCGGCGCGTTTGCGCTTGCCGCTGCTGCTGCGACGACGTTTGCGCGGGCCCTGGCCCGTGGCGTCGGGCTTGCTGCCCAGGTCACGAATCATGTCACGGCGTCCGGAATCGTTGGCGTCCTGATAGTCCGTCCACCATTCACCCAGCCCGTCGGTTTCTTCGCCAGCCAATTCGCGCAGCAGCAGGAAGTCGTAGCCGGCACGGAAGCGCGGGTTTTCCAGCAGCAGGTCCGCACGCTTGCCCGAGCGGCGCGGCAGACGTTCCTGCATGTCCCAGATTTCGCGGATCGGCATGGTGAAGCGTTTCGGGATTGCGATCCGCTGGCACTGTTCGGTGATCAGTTCGTGAGCCGCTTCCTGCATGGCCGGAATCGGCGGCATGCCGCGCTCTTGCAGACGCAGCACACGGGCGGGCAGGGCAGGCCACAACAATGCGGCAAACAGGAACGCTGGCGTGACCGGTTTGTTCTGCTTGATGCGCAGATCGGTGTTGGCCAACGCCTCGCTGATCAGCGTGTGGGTGTAGGTCGGGTTGTATTCCAGTGCTTTGGAACTGGCCGGGAACAGCGGCTCGAACAGTTCGAGATCGACGAGCATTTCGAACGTCGCCTCGGCGTAACCCGAGAGGAACAGCTTCAGCACTTCTTCAAACAGGCGCGCCGACGGGATGTCGCGCAGCATCGGCGCTAAAGGGCGAATTGGCGTGGCGCTGTGCTTCTCGATACCGAAATCCAGCTTGGCGGCGAAACGCACGGCCCGCAGCATGCGCACCGGGTCTTCCTTGTAACGCTGCTGTGGATCACCGATCAGACGAATCAGGCGATTGCGGATGTCGTGTACGCCGTTGGCATAATCGAGAACGCGCTCGGTGACCGGATCGTAATACAGAGCATTGATTGTGAAGTCGCGACGCTGTGCATCGTCTTCAAGGGTGCCGTAAACGTTGTCACGCAGAATGCGCCCGCTCTCGTTGCGCGAAGACTGGTTGCTGTCTTCGTCTTCGTCGTCGATCGGGTGATTGGCGCGGAAGGTCGCGACTTCAATGATTTCACGGCCGAAATGGATGTGAACCAGCTTGAAGCGGCGGCCGATGATACGGGCGTTGCGAAACTCGGCGCGGATCTGCTCGGGCGTGGCGCTGGTGGCGACGTCGAAATCCTTTGGCGTGATGCCGAGCATCATGTCTCGGACGCAACCGCCGACCAGATAAGCTTGGTAGCCAGCGGTCTGCAGGCGCTCGACGATGTTCACCGCATAGCGGCTGAATTGATTGCGTTGCAACGAGTGCTGGCTGCTACTGAGCACCTCAGGCGTTGTGCGCACGTGTTGCTGCGGCTTGCGCAGTGGGGAACGGAATGACTGGAACAGCTTCTTCAGCATGGGAGGCACTGTTTGAAGGAATATTCGGCCAATTTCGAAGAGTGACCGCACGATGGGCGGGGATTCTAGCATTTAGTCGGGGGATGGTGTAGGAGGCAGCGCGATGGGTGCGTGGGGGTACTGAATGCGCGGCGTGGCGCGGGGTGTCGAGCAGGAGAGGGGTTTAGTGCGGATGCTACTGGGGGAGCCGAAGCTCCCCCAAAGTGCGTGCTCTTATTTTTATTGTCTGATGGGCTTTTTATTTTTGTTGACCGCCCAATTCACGGCTTTCGCCTGTGAAACCTCCCAATCGGGAGTCAAGAGCAAACGGATTGCTTTGGTCGCTGTGCGGCAGTGATCTGTCGATCCAACCAGTTCAGGCTCTACCTAAGGGTAGTTTTTGTTGTTCTCGGCCTGGTTGCGGGACAAGTCCCAAATGCAACGCCTCTCCAAAAGAATCAGTTAGCTGCGCCTCCGCCGTGTTGTTCTTGTTATGCGTGAGTCGATTCGTCTTGTTTTTATTATGTTGGTGTTTCGGGTGACTGATTTTTGTTGTTCTTGTACGAATACCTATAGCAGTACCTGTGCCAACTTTTGCAAAAATCGCTACAGGCCACTGAATCCAAGGGTGTGGCAAATTGACGCTATTCAGTGCGGACGAAAAAAACCGGGGGTTCGTTACCGTACGCCCCGGTTTTGTTACGTCACCTTTCAGGAGGTAACAGTTGTTTCACATTGCCCGTAACCCGCGTGCCAGAGCCTGCGCGACGGCTTGCTCAGGTTTCGCTTGCCACTCCGGTCTTGCGTCGGGGGATGCCGAGGCGCTGCCGACGCTCCCACAGGCACTTGCGGCTGACGCCGAGCTTGCGAGCGAGTTCTGTCTCGGTCATGTGGTCCTGATGCTCCAGAACGAAATGCTGGAAATAGTCTTCCAGCGACAAGTCTTCCGTCGGCTCGCCAGCCGTGGAACTCGACGAGCTTGACGTCTGTGGCGCAAGGCCGATGAACTCGTTGACGTCGAGGTCGCTCAACTCGATATCGATGCCTAGCAGCTCTGCGGAGATGTCCGGGCTTTCGCACAGGATTACCGCGCGCTCGACCGCGTTCTCCAGTTCCCTCACGTTGCCTGGCCACGAATAGTGTCGGATCGCGTGCTCCGCATCTGGCGCAAACCGCAGGTCGTTACGCCCGGCCTTGAGGCTTTGCCGCGCCAGAAACGCATTGGCGATTTCGTTAACGTCCGCGCCGCGTTCACGCAATGCGGGCAGCTTCAACGCGATCACGTGAAGGCGGTAGTACAAGTCCTCGCGGAATTGGCCGACTTTGGCCAGGCTCTTGAGGTCGCGGTGAGTCGCTGCAATCAGGCGCACGTCGACTTTCTGCGATTGCACCGAGCCCACGCGGCGAATTTCGCCTTCTTGCAAGACGCGCAGAAGCCTCGCCTGAGCTTCCAAGGGTAGCTCGCCGATCTCGTCGAGGAAGAGGGTGCCACCGTCCGCTGCCTCAACCAGACCGGCACGCCCCGCGCTGGCGCCAGTGAACGCGCCCTTTTCGTGGCCGAACAGCTCGGACTCGATGAGGGATTCCGGGATCGCTGCGCAGTTGACCGAAATCATCGGCGCCTTGGCGCGACGGGACAGATTGTGCAGCGCGCGCGCCACCAATTCCTTGCCCGTACCGGACTCGCCCTGAATCAGCACGTTGGAGTCAGTCGGCGCGACTTTGCGGATCTTGCTGTACATGTCCTGCATTGGCGGGCAGGAGCCGATGATGCCGATCTCGCCGTTACTGTTGTCCGGACCAGATTTGTCACCGGTCACGGTTTTTGCGGTAGCGGCGCGTTCGGCCTGCATGCTTTGCAGCGTCTGGCGATCACGCAGGATACGCGAGACGGCCTGAAGCATTTCGTCGTGGTCGAAGGGTTTGGCGATGTAATCCACCGCGCCCATTTTCATCGAATCCACGGCCGAGCGCAGGCTGGCGTAACTGGTCATGATCAGCACCGGCTTGCCCTGGCCGAGCTTGATCAGCTCTGTGCCAGGCGCGCCGGGCAGGCGTAAGTCGCTGACGATCAGGTCAAACGAGGGGATGCTGAAACGTTCCTGAGCTTCCTGCACGGACCCGGCTTCGCTGACTTGGTACTGATTGCGTTCCAGCAGTCGACGCAGGGCGGAGCGGATGATGGTTTCGTCTTCCACGATCAAAATGTGAGGCATTGATTCGGTTCTCTCGACGGTCTCAGTTCACGGCGGACGTCGCTTCGACATGTCGCGGTAAGGTCACCCGAATCCGGGTTCCGCGTTGGTGCTCGGGGTCAGCCGGGCTGTCGATGGTGATTTGTCCATAATGCTCTTCAACGATGGAATAGACCAGCGCGAGGCCCAGCCCTGTCCCTTCGCCCGGATCTTTGGTGGTGAAGAAAGGTTCGAACAAGCGGTCCATGATGGCTTTCGGAATGCCGCTGCCTTCGTCTTCGACGATCAGGTCGACCGTGTGTTCGGAGGCCTCGCTTTTCACCCGTACTGCACTGCCGGCGGGCGATGCGTCGCGGGCGTTGGACAGCAGATTGATCAACACCTGCGCCAGCCGTTGGGGATCGCCATCGACCCAGTGGTTAGGGTTGCACAGGTTATAGAACTGCACTTCGAAATTACGGCGGTTCAGCGCCAGCAGACCAATGGCATCCTGCGCCACCTCTGCCAGGCATACGGGTTCGTCGGCATGCTGATGCCCACCGGCGTGGGCGAAGCTCATCAGCGACTGCACGATGCGCGAGACACGTTTGGTCTGTTCGATGATCTGGCTGCTGATTTCCGTCAGCTCGGCGTCTTCTTCCCGTTCTTCGCGAAGGTTCTGCGCCAGGCAGGCAATGCCGGTGATTGGGTTGCCGATTTCGTGGGCAACGCCGGCGGCCAGTCGGCCGATGCTCGCAAGCCGTTCGGAGTGCACCAGTTTGTCTTCGAGCATCTGCGTGTCGGTCAGGTCTTCAACCAGAATCACCAGCCCGCTGTTGCCCGGCGCGAGCGGCTCGTCGATGGCTGCTTTGTGCAGGTTGAGCCAGCGAGTCTGGCCGTCCAGGCCCAGGCGCTGTTTGTGCAAGTGCTCGTCAGGTACGTTGATGAACCCCAGCAGCAGTTGCTTCCAGGGATCGACGATGGTCTCGAGCCGTGATCCGACGACGCGCTGAGCGCCGATGCCGGTCAACTCCTCCATGGCCTTGTTCCACATCAGGATCTCTTGATCCTTGGCCAGGGAGCACACGCCCATCGGCAGCTCTTGAAGGGTCTGGCGGTGATAACGGCGCAGGGCGTCGAGCTCGGCAGCCAGGCCGGTGAGCCGGGAGTGGTAATCCTCGAGCCGGCTTTCAATGAAGTGAATGTCCTCGGTGACATAGTTCTCGCTGCCGGACTTGTACGGCAGGAACGTCTCGACCATGTCCTGGGCAACACTTGGTCCCATCAGCCCGGAGAGGTTGGCTTCGATACGGTCGCGTAAACGCCGCAGCGCATATGGCCGGCGCTCGTCGAACGGCAGGTAAAGATCCCGCAGCGCCTGTTCGACTTCCTTCTGCGCGGCCTTCGCGCCCAAGGGTTTGGCCAGTTGGGTCGCAAACTCCTGAGGAGAGGCTGCGTGCAGTTCGCGGCGCTGGGGGCGGCGAACGTTGTCCACCGCGCAGGCCTCGGCCGCACTCGCCTCTTCGGGACTGGGATTGCTGAACAGCGAAATCAGGGTGAAAACCAGCACGTTGGCCGCTAGAGAGGCAATTGCCGCCATATGCCAGCTGGTGTCATCCAGCACGTAAATCATGTTCAGCAGCGGGATGTAGAACCCCTGGAAGTCGCCGATCAGCGGCAGCAACATGCTGAAAGTCCAGACCGCGATGCCGGCGATCAGCCCCGCCATGAAACCGCGACGGTTGGCAGCCGGCCAGTACAGAACGGACAGCACACCGGGCAGAAATTGCAACGTCGCTACGAACGCAACGATGCCCAGATTCGCGAGATTCTGCTTGGCGCCAAGCAGCAGATAAAAGCCAAACCCGGCCATGATGATCGCGACGATCAGGCCGCGCCGGGTCCACTTCAGCCAGCGATAGATATTGCCTTCGGCTGGCGGCTGATAAAGCGGCAGCACCAGGTGGTTCAGCGCCATGCCGGACAGCGCCAGCGTGGTGACGATGATCAGCCCGCTTGCCGCGGAAAGCCCGCCGATATAGCCAAGCAAGGCCAGGGTCTTGCTGTGGGCGGCGATGCCAATACCCAGCGTGAAGTACTCGGGGCTGGTCGTGGCGCCCAGTTTCAGCCCGGCCCACAGCACCAGGGGTACTGCCAGACTCATCAGCAGCAGAAACAGTGGCAGCCCCCAACTGGCGCTGACCAGCGAGCGCGGGTTGAGGTTCTCGGTGAAGGTCATGTGATACATGTGCGGCATCACGATGGCCGAGGCAAAGAACACCAGCAGCAGCGTCCGCCAAGGGCCTTCCTGCAGTGGCGTGTGCAATGCCGCCAGTGCGCTTTGGTTCTGCAGCAGCCATTGTTCAAGGCTCTGCGGCCCGTCGAACACGCCATACAGCGCATAGAGACCGATGCCGCCGATGGCGACCAGTTTGATGACCGACTCGAAGGCAATGGCGAACACCAGCCCTTCGTGTTTTTCCCGCGTAGCGATATGGCGCGAGCCGAAGAAGATGGTGAACAGTGTGATCAGCACGCAGAACGCGAAGGCCACGTAGTTGCGCACAGGCTCCCGGGTAAGAATGCCGATGGAGTCGGCGACGGCCTGAATCTGCAGCGCCAGCAATGGCAACACACCGATCAGCATGAAGATCGTCGTCAATGCCCCCGCCCAGGTGCTGCGAAAGCGGAACGCGAACAGATCGGCCAGGGACGAGAGCTGGTAGGTGCGAGTGATTTTGAGAATGGGGTAAAGCAGAACGGGGGCGAGCAGGAAAGCGCCGGACACACCCAGGTAACTCGACAGAAAGCCGTAGCCGTATTCGTAGGCCAGGCCGACCGTGCCGTAAAACGCCCACGCACTGGCGTAGACGCCAAGTGACAGTATGTAGGTCAGCGGGTGACGAATGATCCAGCGCGGGATCAGGCCACGTTCGCTGATCCAGGCAACGCCGAACAGCACCGTCAGGTAGGCGGCACTGACCAGAATCATCTGGGTCAGGCTAAAGCTCATCGGCATCTCGTTGGCTCTGCAGAATGAAGGTCACTACGATCAGGATCAGCCACAGCATGTACGGCCTGTACCAGGCGCCCGTCGCGTCGATCCACCAGTCCATGATGGCCGGGGAGAACAGATAGATGCCCACCACCAGTAGCAGGACCAATCGATAAATGTACATTTGGCCTCCCAGGTTGACTGACAAGAGATGACGGAGCGGCATGGTAACGGATGGCGATGGGGCTGCAAGCGACGTTTCCGCCAGCTTTGTGCTGCCCCATATGAATCGGCCGCGGGAGCTCAGTCTATTCGAGCTTCCTCGATAGCGCCGAGGCGAGGTATCGAATCGGCATTCCAGTGCGCAATGGCCCAGTCCAGCACCGCGCGGGGTGTCGCGTCGTTCAGTTCACCCGGCGTCTTTTGCCCCAGGGCACGTAAACCCCGGAGCAGCAGCGGCGTGGCCTGATCAGGCGGCAGCGGCGGCGAACGGTAGGATTTCCCCAGCTTATGACCGTCGGGTTGTGTGATCAGCGGCACGTGAAGGTAACGTGGTTGCGGCAGGCCCAGCAGTTCTTGCAGGTACAGCTGACGTGGCGTGGAGTCGAGCAGATCGGCGCCGCGTACGATGTCGGTCACGCCCTGCCAGCCGTCGTCCAGGACAACCGCCAGTTGGTAGGCGTAGAAGCCGTCCCGTCGCCGAATGATGAAATCCCCCGCGTCGCGCCCCAAATGTTGACGAAACTCGCCCTGAACCCGGTCTTCGAAGCGGTATTCCAGCTCAGGCACCCGAATCCGGATGGCCGCGTCTTCGGGTGAGTGCCCGGCGTTGCGGCAAAAACCCGGGTAGATCCCGTTGTAGTCTTCCAGTTGCTTGCGCGAACAGGTGCACGCGTAAGCAAGCCCGTGGTTGAACCACCGATTGATGATCTCCTGATAAGCCTCATGCCGGTCGCTTTGCCTCACCAGTTCGCCGTCCCATTCGAATCCGTAGGCTTCGAGTGTCTGGAGTATTCCTGCCTGGGCACCCTGGACTTCGCGGGGAGGGTCGAGATCCTCCATGCGCATCAGCCATTTCCCGCCGACCGAGCGGGCGTCGAGGTAGGAGGCCAGCGCTGCGACCAGAGAGCCGAAGTGCAGATAACCGCTGGGGGTTGGCGCAAAGCGCCCTGTATAGGAAGGGTTTTTCATGGGCGCTGATGGTACTGGAAATAAAACGTACGAAATACCGGACGACTGGCCGTGCTGTGTGGGAAAACGCAACGCATCCGTGTAGCGCCTTCCTGCCGGCACCGTTGTCCGCTCGGTAGATCGATATAGGCAAAACAAAAAAAGGACGCCGAGGCGTCCTTTTCTACTGGAGCAACAGGGTCATTTACCGACCTGTTTTTCCTTGATTTCAGCGAGGCTTTTGCAGTCAACGCACATGTCAGCCGTTGGACGGGCCTCGAGGCGCTTGATACCGATCTCGACGCCGCACGATTCGCACCAGCCGTATTCCTTGTCTTGAATCAGCTGCAGCGTCTTGTCGATCTTCTTGATCAACTTGCGCTCACGATCGCGGGCGCGCAGTTCCAGTGCGAACTCTTCTTCCTGGCTTGCACGGTCGGCAGGGTCAGGGAAGTTAGCCGCCTCGTCCTTCATGTGAACAACCGTGCGGTCAACTTCTACCATCAGATCCTGCTTCCACTGGGACAGGATTTTGGTGAAGTGCTTGCGCATGGGTTCGCCCATGTATTCCTCGCCCTTCGTCGCAACGTAGGGTTCGAAACCACTGATTGCCGGGGTGCTCTTTTGCTTTTCTTCGGTGGGCATGAACGGACCGCCTCTCACTCTTCTAAGCCATTACACAGGTTAAGATCCATCGCCGACACCTGCCGGCCCTGCGGCTGCAAGCGGGCGAACTTACCAGATCGAATCGGAGCGCGCTACTCCCGGTTGTCGAGGATGGCCTGCAGCACGCACCCGAACTATGACCACAGCCTGAGCGCCCGGTTTTATCTATTTTTGCAGTGCGCCGAGTTTAGTGCGTGTGGCGCAAGTCCCCGGTTTGCCGGCCTGTCGATTGCAAGTTGCTGCTGCCCAGGCGGATAAACGCTGTAGCCCTCTCGGGCGGATGGGTAGAATCGGCGACTTCTCTCGCCACCCCTCACCAAAGGAAGGCCTATGCCACAGCCCTACAGTGCGCGCAGCCGCGCCATAGAACCCTTTCATGTGATGGCGCTGCTGGCGCGGGCGAATGAACTGCAAGCGGCGGGGCATGACGTCATCCACCTTGAGATAGGCGAGCCGGATTTCACTACGGCCGAGCCGATCATCAAGGCCGGTCAGGCGGCGTTGGCCGCTGGCAAGACCCGATACACGGCGGCCCGTGGTCTGCCGGAATTGCGCGAGGCGATCTCGGGCTTTTACGCTCAGCGTTATGGCGTGAACGTCGATCCGGGCCGGATTCTGATCACGCCGGGCGGTTCCGGTGCGTTGCTGCTGGCGGCGAGTCTGCTGGTCGATCCCGGTAAACACTGGCTACTGGCCGATCCGGGTTACCCCTGCAACCGGCATTTTCTGCGTCTGGTGGAGGGCGCCGCTCAACTGGTGCCCGTGGGTCCGGACGTGCGCTATCAGCTGACGGCCGATCTGGTCGCTCAACACTGGAACGAGGACAGCGTCGGTGCGCTTGTGGCGTCACCGGCTAATCCGACCGGGACGCTGCTGCACCGCGACGAGTTGGCCGCGCTTTCGGCGTCGCTCAAGGCGAGGGATGGGCACCTTGTGGTTGACGAGATTTACCATGGTTTGACCTACGGCACCGACGCGAGCAGCGTGCTGGAAGTCGACAATGACGCCTTCGTGCTGAATAGTTTTTCCAAGTATTTCGGCATGACCGGTTGGCGACTCGGTTGGCTGGTTGCCCCCGAGGCGGCGGTCGGCGATCTGGAAAAACTGGCGCAGAATCTCTACATCAGCGCGCCGAGCATGGCGCAAAGTGCGGCGCTTGCCTGCTTCGAGCCGCAAACCCTGGAGATCCTTGAACAACGTCGAGCCGAGTTTGCCCGCCGTCGTGATTTCCTGCTTCCGGCGCTGCGCGAACTGGGTTTCACCATTGCCGTGGAACCGGAAGGCGCCTTCTATCTATACGCAGACATCAGCGCATTCGGCGGTGATGCGTTTGCGTTCTGCCATCACTTTCTGGAAACCGAGCACGTCGCGTTCACACCCGGGCTGGATTTCGGTCGCTACCGCGCCGGCCATCACGTGCGCTTCGCCTACACCCAGAGCTTGCCTCGGCTTCAGGAAGCGGTCGAGCGAATAGGTCGTGGCCTGCGGAGCTGGCAAGGCTGATGCGTTTTACTCCCTCGCTTGAAGAAGGCCGGCTGATCCAGCGCTACAAGCGCTTCCTCGCCGACATCGAGACCGCCAGCGGCGAGCTGCTGACGATTCACTGCCCCAATACGGGCTCCATGTTCAATTGCATGATGCCGGGTGGCCGCGTCTGGTTCAGCAGGTCCAATGACCCCAAGCGCAAGCTTCCGGGCACCTGGGAAATCACCGAAACGCCACAGGGTCGGCTCGCCTGCGTCAACACCGCGCGCGCCAACAAGCTGGTAGAAGAAGCGCTTCTGGACGGCGTGATTACGGAGTTGGCGGGGTTTACGGCGCTTAAGCGAGAAGTCGCCTACGGTCAGGAAAACAGCCGCGTTGACTTCCGTCTGGATTACCCCGATGGCCCGTTGTACTTGGAAGTCAAAAGCGTGACCCTGGGTTTTGATGACAGCCGGGTCGCTGCGTTTCCCGATGCTGTCACTCAGCGCGGCGCGAAGCACCTGCGTGAATTGGCAGCGTTGGCCAGGGAGGGCGTGCGCGCAGTGTTGCTGTATTGCGTGAACCTGACAGGGATCGATGCCGTGCGGCCCGCCGCCGAAATCGACGCGGCCTACGCCTCAGCCTTGCTTGAGGCGGCTGCGGCAGGGGTTGAAGTCCTGGCGTATGGCGTGGAGCTGACCCCTGACGAAGTGCGCATTGATCGGCGGCTTGAGATTCATCTCTCGGAAACGCGCCCGCTCAGTCCGGTGCCACTGGATTAATCCAGATGCCCTGAGCGTCTTCGCTGCAGTCGATGGCCCTCAGGGATTTGCCCTCGCAAGGGCCGGCGACGCACTCGCCGCTTTCGATCAGGAACAGCGCACCGTGGGTGGCGCATTGGATCAGACTGGCGCTGGCATCGAGAAACTCATCGGGCTGCCATTCCAGCGCCACCCCTCGATGGGGACACCTATTGGCGTACACATAAACCTGACCGCCTCGCCGGACGGCCAGAATCTTGAACTCATTGACATCGAATCCGAGGCTTTTGCCTTCAATCAGCGCAGCGCTGTCGCACAGGTATTTCAGCGGGGTCTCCTTGGCGCTTGACGCTCAAATGCAAATAATTATCAAATGCCTGGCCGTAGCAGGCTGCGCATTCTGCCAGCAGTCAAACCCGCCAGTCGATGAACGAAATCCGATCGGTCGCACCTTGAGGTGATCGACTGAGCCTTCCTTTATAGAGGACCCACCGCTTATGCGCTTCACCTCCCGATTGATCGCGATCGTCACGGGGCTTTTTATCGCCCACCTGGCAGCCGCCGCTTCACCCGAGCCGCAGCGGTGGGTCAGTGCCGGCGGCGCCTTGACGGAATGGATAGTCGCTCTGGGCGGAGAGTCGCGTCTGGTGGGCGTGGACAGCACGAGCCAGCACCCGCGGTCGGTCAAATCGCTGCCGGGCATCGGTTACCAGCGACAGCTGTCGGCGGAAGGCATCCTCACGTTGCGTCCGAACGTTCTGATAGGCACCGAAGAAATGGGCCCGCCGCCAGTTATCCAGCAACTGCGTACGGCCGGCGTGCAGGTCGAGGTGTTGTCGGCCAGTGCAGAGCTGCCCGCGCTCCAGGCCAGTCTTGAAAGACTCGGCGCATTACTGGGCAGGGAGGGCGAGGCGCGGCAGTTGAGCGACCAATACATCCATCGGCTTGCGACGGAGCATCAGCGAGTGACGCAACTGAAGCGTGCCGCGCCGGGTGTTCTGTTGCTGGTGAGCCACGCGGGGAGCGCGCCGATGGTGGCTGGCGCAGGCACTGTCGGCGACTGGCTGATCACTCAGGCTGGCGGCCGCAATCTGGCTGCCCATAGCGGCTACAATGTGTTTTCCACTGAGGCGATGAGCGGACTGAATCCAGACGTGCTCGTGGTCAGCGACCGGGCGCAAAACAGCGTTCAGCCACGGGAGGCATTGCTGCGTGAAAATCCGCTGCTCGCGGCAACCAGGGCCGTCCGGGATAACCGCGTGATCGAGATTGATCCGACGTTACTGGTGGGCGGTCTTGGGCCCCGATTGCCGGACGCAGTCAAGTCACTGGCAGACGCGTTCTATCCTGATGCCGCACTGCTCAACGCCAGGGTCTCGAGCGCTCAATGAAGCTTGATCTCGCCCCCAAGACGCTGTTCATCGCGCTGGGATTTGCCTGCTTGCTGGCGATATGGCTGTCCCTCGCCCTCGGCCCGGTCAGTCTTCCGATGCTGGACACCCTGCGCGCGCTGCTTCATCTGATGGGCGTGCCGGTGGCGGAGGACAACCTTCAGCAGGCGGAACTGATCGTGGGCCAGATTCGCCTGCCCCGTACGTTGCTTGGGCTGGCTGTCGGTGCTGTGCTGGCCGTGTCCGGTGTGGCGATGCAGGGTTTGTTTCGTAACCCTCTCGCGGATCCCGGTCTGGTCGGGGTTTCCAGTGGCGCGGCACTGGGCGCGGCGGTGGCCATTGTCGCCGGAGCATCCATAGGCGGTTTGCCTGAGACATTCCAGCCTTATCTGCTTTCAATCTGCGCCTTCGCCGGAGGGCTTGGGATCACGTCAATCGTCTATCGGCTCGGACGCCGTGATGGCCGGACCAGCGTCAGTACCATGCTGCTGGCCGGCGTGGCGATGACTGCGCTGGCCGGGTCGATCATCGGCCTGTTCACGTATCTCGCCGATGACGCCAGCCTGCGCACGCTGACGTTCTGGAATCTGGGCACGCTCAACGGTGCCAGTTATGCACGGCTCTGGCCTCTTTTACTGGTTTGCGTGGCGGTGATCCTGTGGCTCCCGCGTCGAGCCAAAGCGCTTAACGCGCTGCTGCTTGGAGAATCGGAGGCGCGTCATCTGGGCATCGAGGTCGAACGCCTCAAGCGCGAGCTGATTCTGTGCATCGCACTTGGTGTGGGGGCAGCCGTCGCGGCGGCGGGGCTCATCGGTTTCATCGGCCTGATCGTGCCGCACCTGGTGCGACTGCTGACCGGGCCGGACCACCGCGTTGTTCTTCCCGCCTCGGCGCTGGCCGGCGCGACGCTGCTGCTCTTCGCAGACATCTTCGCCCGGCTGGTGATGGCGCCCGCGGAGCTGCCGATCGGGATTGTCACCGTATTCATCGGCGCGCCTTTTTTCCTTTTCCTGCTGGTTCGAGGGCGTAACTGATGATGATCGCCAAGGACCTCGGCATCATCCGTGATGGCAAACAGGTGTTGGCCTATATCGACTTGGCCGTGGCGCCCGGTCAGATGCTCGGCGTGCTGGGCCCCAATGGTGCTGGCAAAAGTACGCTGTTGGCGGCTTTGTGCGGCGAGCTTGCCCCGTCCCACGGCGAGGTGTCGCTGGACGACATTCCACTGAAGCAGTGGCGTGGCTCTGAGCGGGCGCGGCGATTGGCTGTGCTGCCGCAGGCCTCGACATTGAATTTCGCGTTCAAGGTCGAGGAAGTGATCGCTATGGGCCGCTTGCCCCATGAAAGCGGTCAGCAACGTGACGGTGAAATCATCCAGCATGCCCTCGAGGCCGCCGATGCAATGCACCTGCTCGGCCGCAGCTATCTGACGCTGTCGGGGGGCGAGCGTCAGCGGGTCCATCTAGCGCGGGCGCTGGCTCAGGTTTGGCCTGGGGAGGAGGGGCAGGTTCTGTTGCTGGACGAGCCCACCTCGGCGCTCGACCCATTGCACCAACACACCACGCTGTTGGCCGTTCGCGCGTTCGCCGACCGTGGCGGCGCGGTGATGGTGATCCTGCATGATTTGAACCTGGCGGCCCGTTATTGCGATCGCTTGTTGTTGCTGAGTCAAGGTCTCGCGTATTTATCTGGCACGCCACAGCAAGTGCTGACGCCTGAAGCGCTGATGTCGGTATTTGGCCTGGATGTTCTGGTGCAACCCCATCCCGAGCGTGGGCACCCTCTGGTGATCACTCGCTGAAGTGGCTTGGTTATCGACCGCCATCAGTTCCTTTTTTCGATGCAGCAGCCCCATTTCCAATGCTCGTGCAGGCAACGTCCTTCGGACAATTCTTGTAATGACGTAGTCTGGCTCTTTTGCGTCTTTGTGGACGTTCAGGCAGCGGCATTCTCGATTATCGTCGCCTCAAGCAAAGGCATTGAGGGTATGTAATGAACGACATAAATGCGGCGATTGACGTGTATGAGGTCGATGCGTCATTGGCGCAACTGGCTATTGGTCTGATGGAGTTGGCTTCACTGAATGCTGACGACACGCCGGAAAAAATTGTTGCCTTGTGTCATAGAGCACTGACACCGGTCGGGCAGGTTGCCGCCGTCTGCGTCATGCCCAGGTTCGCAGGACTGGCGCGGCGCACACTCGACAGCCTTCATGCGCGCGAGATCAAGGTCGTGGCAGCGGTTAACTTTCCGAGCGGTTCGGCTTCTGTCAGTTCAGCCGAGCTGGAAACCCAGGCGGCGATTCTCGCGGGGGCCGACGAAATTGATCTGGTTTACCCTTTTTATGCGTTGCTTGGCGGGGACAGGCAGATTGGCGCTGAGATCATCAATGCCTGCAAGACCAGGTGCGGTCGGGCAGCGTTGACCGTCACGCTGGAAACCGGTGTGCTGCGTGATCCGCAGGTTATTCACGGCGCAAGCTGTGTGGCGATTGAGGAGGGCGCCAACTTTCTCAAAACCAGCACCGGCAAACACATCCTGAATGCAACGCCCCAGGCCAGCCGCATTTTGATCGCGGCCATCGCCGACTCAGGCGCGCATGTGGGGATCAATGTTTCCGGCAATGTACGAACGCTCGATGAAGCGCGGGTGCATATGGATTTGGTCAAAGCGCGGTTTGGGCCGCGCTGGCGTGAGCAGGGGAGATTGCGGCTCGGGGCCACCAGCCTGTTGGATGATCTGCTGATCCGCTTGGGTGTAGGCGTGTAAATCACGGGCAAAAAAAGACCCGGCAAAGAGCCGGGTCAAAAACCGTGATTAGCCTGATGAGGAGATAATCTGAGAGTCCGAACCAAGGAGCCTTTCAGTTTATCGGCCAGTCTCGCGACCGGATGTGATAATCATAGTGATTCTCATTTGTAAGTCAACAGTGTTCTGCAGACTATTTGCTATGAGCGTTCAGCGTTCCCCGATTGCCCCAGGGCATGCGTTCCTCAATTCGGTGTCCAGGGAGTCTTTGTATTCCTGAGACAGCTCGCTCCAAGGGCGATTCGACAACGCGCCTTCGAGTGAATACAGCAGCGCTTTGGATGCTCGGAAGCCCCTGACCTGGACGGCGCGGTAGGCCTGAATTGCGCCCAGACGGCGCAGGTCGGCGATAGTGTGAATGCCCGCAGCGTGAAGCCATTGAACCGAGGTCTTCCCCAAGTTCTTCATCCCCAATAATTCATCGTCCATGATTGCAGCCCTTTCCAGTCATTCCATGTAATAACTTCTCCGTAGGCCCGAAACAAACTGAAAAGGCGAGCCATGCCCTTGAGCGTAGACGCCCTCGAATCGCTCCGCTGAAAATCTCAGTGGAATACGGCACGCGCCGCCGAACGGTAGGGTCAACTGAGGAGGAAAGGCGAGCACGGGCCCGGCACGGCGGCGCATGCGGGGCGAGAAGTCAGGGCGGGGGTTAGTGGGGTGATGACGTCAGCGGGTGCGATAACGCAGGCGCGTACCGAAATTGACTGACATGAGAATTTCGTCAGCACTCAGCTCTGGCGGGAAGTACGCCCCGGAGATCTGCGCGTGGGCGATGCTTGCACCCTCGAGCCGGGTTGTCCGGAAATCGACGCCACGCAGGTCTGCGGACCTGAAGTAGGCGTCACTGAAATCAATCCCTTCAGCATTGATTTCACGCAGGTCAAGGCCGCGGAAATCCCCAGCCGAAAGATCAACAGGGCCCTGCTTGGGCCGTTCGAGGTTGAAGGCGGTCACGTCGTCTTTTCGCAGTAGCGCGAACAGGGGCGAGTCAAGCTGCTTGGGCTGGTTCATCTGACGTTTCCTTTGTTGGAATTCTGACGCCACTATAATGCCACTAGTGTCGAGCCGTGAAGCGATATCCAGCACGACTCGACCACTGGTGGAGGTGAGGTATCAGAGTCCGGGCAGGTGCTGACGGATGTCGGCGACCAGCTTGTCCAGATCGCCGCTGACGTTGGTCTCGACGTGACGGCTGCGCAGTATTTCGTCAGCGGTCAGCGCTTCGCGGCTGGCGAGCTGCGCTTCGATGACTTCCATGGTTGCGTCGGAAGGGTCCTGATTTTGCGCGCGACGCTGGGCGAGCCAACCTTCGATCACTGCTTTTGGGGCGGCGCAATCAATGATCAGGAATGGGGCCGCTTCCTTCTCGGCGATCTTCGCAGTCGCCTGACGCTGTGGGAGCTTCAAATAAGTTGCGTCGATAACGACTGGCAATCCTGCACGGAGCACGACACCCGCCAGCTCATTCAGGCGCTGATAAGTAGCAGCGCTGACATCGGCGGAGTACAGATCTTCATGGTCGGCGAATGCACGCTTGCGCTCGACATCCGACCGAAGACGGATGGCGCCCAGCGCTTCCACCAGTCGCATCGCGACCTGACTTTTGCCGACCGCCGAAACGCCATGGGTGATGGCCAGGAAGTTGGACGGAATAGCGCTGTAGCTTTCGGCCAGGTTGGCGTAGTTGCGGTACTGGCGAAGTGTCGCGGCGCGCTGCACCTGATCGGCGTTGGCATTCAGGCTGAACAGCGCCACTTTGGCACGGACCATCGCGCGGTAGGCTTTGTAGAAATTGAGCAGTTGCAAGCCTTCGTAGTCGCCGGTCAGTTCCAGGTACTGGCTGACGAGTCGGCGCGACAGGCTTTTCAGGCCGCGATCCTCAAGGTCCATGGCCAGGAAGCCGATGTCCGCATAGACATCCGTCATGCGGAAAGGCTCGTTGAACTCGATGCAGTCGAAAATCACGACCTTGCCATCGATCAGCGTTGCATTGCCCAAGTGGATGTCGCCATGGCATTCCCGCACAAAGCCGTCGAGCTTGCGCTGGTTCATCAGAGGCTTGAGGCGCTCGAAACTGGTGTTGGCCCAGGCTTCCAGCGCTTCCAGCTGGATGAGGTCAGATTTTTCGCTGAGGAAAGGCAGAATCTGTTCAAAGTTCTGCGTGACCGGCGCCATGGCACTGTCAGCGCTGCCGAGCGGATTTTCCATCGGCACCTTGGGCGACTTGAGATGAAAATCGGCGATCTGCCGGGCCATGTCGTCGATATGCGCCGTGGTCAACTCGCCTTTGGCTTGCAAGGTGCTGAGCAATCCGTCCTGCGGGAACTGGCGCATTTTCAGCACGTACTCGATTGCTTCGCCTTCACCATTCAACTGCGGGGCTTCGATGCTGCCGGTGATGGGCAGTACTTCCAGGTACAGATTGTCTGTCAGGCGCTGGTTCAGCATCAGCTCCTGCTCACAGAAATGCTGGCGCGCCGGCAGGCTGGTGAAGTCCAGAAAGCCGAAATTGACCGGCTTCTTCATCTTGTAAACGTATGGGCCGGTGAGCAGTACCCAGGAAATATGCGTCTCGATGACCTGAAATTCTTCGACCGGGTGAGGAAACAGGGCGGGGTTTTGCAACGCGGCTATCAGTGTCTGGCTCACGGACGATCCTTGAAAGGTGATAAGTCGATAGAGAAGTAGCGAAAGGCGGCCATTATGGCCGCTGGAGACAATGCTGCAAACCGCTTAAAGGGCGGTCTGTCGGGGGCTTTGAAAGTGCGTATAATCCGCCGCCATGACCCGATCCCGCTCCCCGAAAAAATCCCCCAAACCCACCAACAGCCGCCTGCGCAGCCTGTTGGGCTGGGCCCTGAAACTCAGTCTTGTCGGGCTGGTGATCCTTGGCTGCTTCGCCGTTTACCTGGATTCCATCGTCCAGGAGAAATTCTCCGGCAAGCGCTGGACCATTCCGGCCAAGGTTTATGCACGGCCACTGGAGCTGTTCGTCGGGCAGAAGCTTTCACGCGATGACTTCCTGCTGGAGCTCGATGCGCTGGGCTATCGCCGCGAAGGCGTGGCCAATGGGCCGGGCGCTGCTGCGGTCAACGGCAACACTGTCGACCTCAACACCCGTGGTTTCCAGTTTTATGAAGGCGCTGATCCTGCGCAGCAGATTCATGTGCGCTTCTCCGGCGATTACGTCGCTGAACTGACCGCCGCCAACGGTGCCAAGCTGGCTGTCGCACGGCTTGAGCCCTTGATGATTGGCGGCTTGTATCCGAAGAATCTCGAAGACCGGATTCTGATCAAACTCGATCAGGCGCCGCCTTATTTGCTCGACACGCTCGTCACCGTCGAAGACCGCGATTTCTACCATCACTTCGGCGTATCCCCGAAGGGGATCGTGCGCGCTTTCTGGATCAACGCATCCGCTGGCCAGATGCGTCAGGGCGGATCGACGCTGACTCAGCAACTGGTCAAGAACTTCTACCTGACCAACGAGCGCAGCATCACCCGCAAGCTGACCGAAGCGATGATGGCTGTTTTGCTGGAGATCCATTACAGCAAGCAGGAGATTCTCGAGGCCTACCTCAACGAAGTGTTCGTGGGCCAGGACGGTCAGCGTGCGGTCCACGGCTTTGGTCTGGCGAGTCAGTATTTCTTCAGCCAGCCGCTGTCGGAGCTGAAGCTGCATCAGGTTGCCTTGCTGGTCGGTCTGGTCAAGGGGCCCTCGTATTACAACCCGCGCCGCAATCCTGAGCGTGCGCTGGAGCGGCGCAATCTGGTCCTCGATCTGCTCGAGCAGCAGGGTATCGCCACGCCGGAAGTGGTTGCGGCGGCGAAGAAAATGCCGCTGGGCGTGACCAAAACTGGTTCACTGGCCGACAGTTCTTTTCCGGACTTCCTTGACCTGGTCAAACGCCAATTGCGTCAGGACTACCGCGACGAAGACTTGACCGAAGAGGGCCTGCGGATCTTCACCAGCTTTGATCCGATTCTTCAGATGAAATCCGAAGCCGCCGTGCGCGAAAGCTTCGCCAAGATCTCGGGCCGCAAAGGCGCTGACGAAATGGAAACGGCTATGGTCGTGACCAATCCGGAAACCGGCGAAGTCCAGGCGCTGATTGGTAGCCGACAAGCGGGCTTCGCGGGGTTCAACCGAGCGCTGGATGCTGTACGGCCGATTGGGTCGTTGGTCAAGCCGGCCATCTACCTCACCGCTCTCGAACGCCCGCAACAATACACCCTGACCAGTTGGATTCCGGACGAGCCCTTCCAGGTGAAAGGCGCCGACGGCCAGATCTGGAAACCGCAGAACTACGATCACAAAGCCCACGGCAATATTTTTCTGTATCAGGGGTTGGCGCATTCCTACAACCTGTCCAGCGCCAAGCTGGGTCTGGACCTGGGCATACCCAACGTCTTCAAAACCCTGACCAAACTGGGCGTGACCCGCGAATGGCCTGCGTTCCCGTCGATGCTTTTGGGTGCTGGCGCTCTGACGCCGATCGAAGTGGCGACGATGTACCAGACCATCGCCAGTGGCGGCTTCAACACGCCGTTGCGCGGGATTCGCAGCGTACTGACCGCCGAAGGGGAGCCGCTCAAGCGCTACCCGTTCCAGATTCAGCAACGTTTTGACCCGGGCTCGATCTATCTCTTGCAGAACGCCATGCAGCGGGTGATGCGCGAAGGCACGGGTAAGTCGGTGTACAACGTGCTGCCAGGCACGCTGAATCTGGCGGGTAAATCGGGCACCACCAACGATTCGCGCGACAGCTGGTTTGCTGGTTTCAGTCAGGACTTGCTGGCAATCGTCTGGATGGGCCGCGACGACAACGGCAAGACGCCGTTTACTGGCGCCACCGGCGCATTGCAGATCTGGACCAGTTTCATGAAGAAGGCCGATCCGCTGCCACTGGACATGGCGATGCCCGACAACGTCGTGCAGGGCTGGGTCAATGCCAGTACTGGCGAAGGCACCGACGCCAGCTGCCCGAACGCCGTCCAGATGCCGTATATTCGCGGCAGTGAGCCGCAACCCGGCCCGACCTGCGGGGGGGCTGCAGCGCCTGCCGATTCGGTAATGGACTGGGTCAAGGGCTGGTTGAATTAAGCCTGGTTGAATTAAGCAAAGAGGATGTGACGTGAACAAGTGGTGGATTCCGGCTGTAACGGCTCTGGCTTTGCTCAACGGTTGCGCGTCCCAGACGCGCAGTGCAATTCCGGTGGTGGATTCAGGGTCACGCGTTTCGAATGGCGAACGTGCTTCGTCGACACGCAGCAACACCTACCGCGCGCCGGTGCAGGCGCCAGCGCAGTCGCAGACGATTCAGGAAGATTCCGGTGTCACGGTCATGGTGCCCGGCGGCGCCAATGCCAGTGGTGCACCTATTTCCACATTCGTGCCACCCACCACGGCGCCGATCAGCACGGCACCGATCAATACGGCGCCGGTTAATCAGGCCCCGGTAAACAACCCGTACACACCGCCGCCGGCCACCAGCAATACCTACAACATGCCAGCGTCGGCGCCGACTGGCATTCCCTCTGCGTCCAGCGGCGGATTGTCAGAAGACGAGCAACTGGATGGGCCCGTGCTGGCGCTGCTGACAACCGCTCAGCAACAGCAGTCCGGCGGTGATCTTAACGGCGCATCATCGAGCCTTGAGCGTGCGCAACGTGTTGCCCCCCGTGAGCCGCAGGTCCTTTACCGTCTGGCGCAAGTACGCCTGGCTCAGGGCGATGCGCCTCAGGCTGAGCAGTTAGCCCGTCGCGCTCTGACCTACGCCAACGGTCGCGCCAGCCTTCAAGCAAGTCTTTGGGGATTGATTGCCCAATCGCGTGAGAAGCAGGGCGACGCCGCCGGTGCAGCGCTGGCACGGCAGAAAGCCAATGGATAAACGCTTTCCGAAAATTGCCGACCAGTTGCTGTTGATCGAGCGCGAATTGCGCGTGCTGGGATGGTGGAAGGACGTGCCGCCCAGCGATGAGTCGCTGTCCAGCCGTGAACCCTTCTGTGTCGACACGCTGGACTTTGACCAGTGGCTGCAATGGATCTTCCTGCCGCGCATGAAGATCATCCTCGAGCAGGACATGCCGTTGCCTACGGCATCTGGCATCCTGGAAATGGCGGAGATGGTCTACGCCAGCCGTATCCGTGAAGCGCGCAACCTCCTGGCGCTGCTGAAGGACTTCGATCGGTTGATCACCGAGGCTGTTTGACCCTTAGTTGCATTGATCGTCGAGGTATTTCTTGACCTCGGCGATGCGTGCCTGCCGCTCTTCTTCCGTGAACCGCCTTAGCTCGCCATCCACCTCCTGTCGTACCCGCGGATTGTTCTGCAGTTGCGCGAGGCTGGTTCGCTGTTCGTCGCACGCCTCTTTGCGCTTGGCTTCCTGGGCGGCAACCTGCTTCCTGACTTTGGCATCGACTGCTTCCTGCTCCCGAGCTCCAGCTTGATTCTGCGGCGGCGGGGCAGGGGGCGCGGCGACAGGGCTCCCTGTATTGATTTCCTGTGCGGTCTGCCCGGCAGGCGGCTGGGCGTCGAAATGCGTTACGCCCTGAGCGTCGACCCATTTGTATATCTGTGCGGCCTGTCCGACCGCCGGGGCGACGGCAAGTGTCAGCGTCGCCGCAAGAATCATCCAGCGCATTCCCGGTTCCTTACTTCTGTGGCAATGGCCGGAAACCTATCACAAGCGGGACGCCACGACCTCATTCGGTGCCTTTTGGCGGGCGGCGGACGAAGAAAGCGCATCGATGACTTGACTTGAGAGGGGCGAATCCCAACAATCCAAAGCTCGCTGTAGAAGGACTGCCAGAAGCAGACCGTCTCGGTAGATCATGAGGCGCACACCCGCGCCGACCCGTAACACCCGCAACGCGTTACCTCGCGCTGGGTGGGAAGACCCCGAAACACTTAAAGGGGCGATCCCAATACTTGCTCAGTCAGTGCTGACGTAGTCGGCGACCACCGTCGCTCATGCTCTGCTTTGCAGTAAACCTATTAAGACCCGTCTCCTCGCTTGTGTGGACGGTATTCTGGCGTTTTAGAGGTGAACAACGTGGAGCTTTTATCTGGCGCTGAAATGGTCGTCCGCTTTTTGCGTGACGAAGGCGTAGAGCACATCTACGGGTACCCTGGCGGTGCCCTCCTGCATATATACGACGCGCTGTTCAAAGAACCGGCTGTGAGCCACATCCTCGTTCGTCACGAACAGGCGGCGACTCACATGGCTGACGGCTACGCCCGCGCCACCGGCAAGGCAGGCGTTGTACTGGTGACTTCGGGTCCCGGCGCAACCAACGCCATTACTGGTATCGCGACCGCCTACATGGACTCGATTCCAATGGTGGTGCTGTCCGGCCAGGTTCCTAGCAACATGGTCGGTACCGACGCGTTCCAGGAAACCGACATGATCGGTATCTCCCGGCCGATCGTGAAGCACAGCTTCATGATCAAGCACCCGTCGGAAATCCCGGAAGTCTTGAAAAAAGCGTTCTACCTCGCTCAATCCGGTCGTCCTGGTCCTGTCGTCGTCGATATCCCGAAAGACATGACCAACCCGGCGGAAAAGTTCGAATACATCTTCCCCAAGAAAGCCAAGCTGCGCTCCTACAGCCCGGCGGTCCGTGGCCACTCTGGGCAGATCCGCAAGGCCGTCGAAATGCTGGTCGCGGCCAAACGCCCGGTCATCTACGCCGGTGGCGGCGTGATCATGGGCAACGGTTCGGCGCCATTGACCGAACTGGCGCAGCAATTGAACGCCCCGGTCACCAACACGCTGATGGGGTTGGGTGCCTATCCGGGCACTGATCGCCAGTTCGTCGGCATGTTGGGCATGCATGGCAGCTACACCGCCAACCTGGCGATGCACCACGCCGACGTGATTCTTGCGGTCGGCGCGCGTTTCGACGATCGCGTAATCAATGGCCCGGCGAAGTTCTGCCCGAACGCCAAAATCATTCACGTCGACATTGACCCGGCATCCATCTCCAAGACCATCAAGGCGGACGTGCCCATTGTCGGGCCGGTTGAGAGCGTGCTGACCGAAATGGTTGCGACCCTCAAAGAGCTCGCCGAATCCCCTGACAAGGAGTCGGTCGCGACGTGGTGGAAGCAGATCGAAGAGTGGCGTGCTGGCGGTGACCTGTTTCCGTACAACCGTGGCGACGGAACCGTCATCAAGCCGCAGACCGTGATCGAGACGTTGTGTGAAGTGACCAAAGGCGATGCCTACGTCACCTCTGACGTGGGTCAGCACCAGATGTTCGCGGCTCAGTACTATCGCTTCAACAAACCCAATCGCTGGATCAACTCCGGCGGTCTCGGCACGATGGGCTTTGGCCTGCCTGCCGCGATGGGCGTTGCGCTGAGTTTCCCGAATGACAATGTCGCCTGCGTCACCGGCGAAGGCAGCATTCAGATGAACATTCAGGAACTGTCGACCTGCCTGCAATACAACCTGCCGGTGAAGATCATCCTGCTCAACAACGGCGTGCTCGGCATGGTCCGTCAGTGGCAGGACATGAGTTACAGCGGCCGTCACTCGCATTCCTACATGGAGTCGCTGCCTGACTTCGTCAAATTGGTCGAGGCATACGGTCATGTCGGCATGCGCATCACTGACCTGAAAGACCTGAAGCCGATGATGGAAGAAGCGTTCGCCATGAAGGATCGCCTGGTATTCCTTGATATCAAGGTCGATGTCGGCGAGCACGTCTATCCGATGCAGATCAGAGACGGGTCCATGCGTGACATGTGGCTGAGCAAGACGGAGCGGACATAACCATGCGCCACATTATTTCGCTATTGCTGGAAAACGAACCGGGTGCCCTGTCTCGTGTGGTTGGCCTGTTTTCCCAGCGCAACTACAACATCGAAAGCCTGACAGTGGCGCCAACCGAGGATCCGACTCTGTCGCGTCTGACGTTGACCACTGTTGGTCATGATGAAGTGATCGAGCAAATCACCAAGAACCTCAACAAGCTGGTGGAGGTGGTCAAGCTGGTCGACCTGTCGGAAAGCGCCCACATCGAGCGCGAACTGATGCTGATCAAGGTGAAGGCCACCGGCGCACAGCGTGCCGAGATCAAGCGCACCACCGACATCTTCCGCGGCCAGATCGTCGATGTCTCCAGCAGCGTCTATACCGTGCAGTTGACCGGGACAAGCGACAAGCTGGACAGCTTCATCCAGGCGATTGGCACCACGGCCATTCTGGAAACCGTTCGCAGCGGCGTTACCGGCATAGCCCGCGGCGACAAAGTGCTGAGCATCTAACCTAATTTTGCAAAGGGCCTTGCGGCCACGTTATCAGGGGAATTTCATGAAAGTTTATTACGACAAAGACTGCGACCTTTCGATCATCCAGGGCAAAAAAGTTGCCATCATCGGTTACGGTTCCCAGGGCCACGCTCAAGCGTGCAACCTGAAAGACTCCGGCGTTGATGTCACTGTTGGCCTGCGCAAGGGTTCGGCTACTGTCGCCAAAGCTGAAGCTCACGGCCTGAAAGTGACCGACGTGGCTTCCGCTGTCGCCGCTGCAGATCTGGTCATGATCCTGACCCCGGACGAATTCCAGTCCCAGCTGTACAAAAACGAAATCGAGCCGAACATCAAGAAGGGCGCAACACTGGCCTTCTCCCACGGCTTCGCGATTCACTACAACCAGGTTGTCCCGCGTGCCGACCTCGACGTGATCATGATCGCGCCAAAAGCACCGGGCCACACCGTGCGTACCGAGTTCGTCAAAGGCGGTGGCATCCCTGACCTGATCGCTGTTTACCAGGACGCTTCGGGCAATGCCAAGAACGTCGCCCTGTCATATGCTTCGGGTGTAGGCGGCGGCCGTACCGGCATCATCGAAACCACCTTCAAGGACGAGACTGAAACCGACCTGTTCGGCGAACAAGCCGTTCTGTGTGGCGGTACCGTTGAGCTGGTCAAGGCCGGTTTCGAGACTTTGGTTGAAGCCGGTTATGCGCCGGAAATGGCCTACTTCGAATGCCTGCACGAACTGAAGCTGATCGTTGACCTCATGTACGAAGGCGGTATCGCCAACATGAACTACTCGATCTCCAACAACGCCGAATACGGCGAGTACGTGACCGGCCCGGAAGTCATCAACGCCGAATCCCGTCAGGCCATGCGCAACGCTCTGAAGCGCATCCAGGACGGCGAGTACGCGAAGATGTTCATCGCCGAGGGTGCCAGCGGCTACCCGTCGATGACCGCCAAGCGTCGTAACAACAAGGCGCATGGCCTGGAAATTATCGGTGAGCAACTGCGCTCGATGATGCCTTGGATCGCGAAGAACAAGATCGTCGACCAAGCCAAGAACTAAGATCACAGATCAGCTTCTTGCATGAAAAAACGCGGCCCTGGGTCGCGTTTTTTCGTTATGGGGGCTCATCTGGTATAAAGCTGCATCGTTTGTCGGCCCCGAGGCCACAAGCATTTGTCGAAATTATTCAGCTGCAAGGTATTGTCAATGAGCGAACGTCCCGAAGAGCCGAACAAGGCTTCTGACGCCGAAAGCCTGCTACCGATCGATGAACACATTGAAGAGGGCCATGACGACGAGGGGCGCAAGGTGCGCCATCGCGGCATTTACCTGCTACCCAATCTGTTCACCACCGCTAACCTGTTCGCCGGCTTCTACGCAATCATCAGTGCGATGAGTGCGCAAAGTGCGTTGAGTGCGGGTGACCAGGCGAGCGCGAGCAAGTACTTCGCGTTCTCTGCCATCGCCATCTTCGTTGCCATGGTCCTGGATGGTCTGGATGGCCGGGTCGCGCGGATGACCAACACTCAGAGCGCCTTCGGTGCAGAGTACGACTCGCTGTCCGACATGGTTGCTTTCGGCGTGGCGCCAGCACTGTTGGCGTTTGGCTGGGCGCTGGGTGACATGGGCAAGGTCGGCTGGATGGTCGCCTTCATCTATGTGGCGGGTGCGGCGTTGCGTCTGGCCCGCTTCAATACCCAAGTGGGCAAGGCCGACAAGCGCTACTTCATCGGCCTGGCAAGTCCCGCCGCCGCGGGCGTTGTAGCAGGCACCGTCTGGGCATTCAGCGATTACGGCATTCAGGGCTCGAAACTGTCGTTTCTGGTTGCGCTATTGGTCGCAGCGGCGGGCATGCTGATGGTCAGCAACATCAAATACAACAGCTTCAAGGAGTTGGATCTCAAGGGGCGCGTGCCGTTTGTTGCCATCCTGGCGGTGGTTCTGGTATTTGCCGTGGTGTTCAGTGATCCGCCGCGTATTCTGCTGCTGATATTCCTCGGCTATGCAGCATCTGGCCCCATCCAATACCTGCTGCGTCTACGTCGCCAGAGGTAGTTAGTCGGCCTGCATTTCCCGCATACTCCGCAGCTATAGATGCTTCAGTTCTCCATAGCTGCGGAGTCATCATGCTGATCAAGATCCCTTCTACATCCGATTGCAAAGAGTCGGATGTCACCCCCGAATCCATTTATCTCTCCCGTCGCGCATTGCTCGGCAGCTCACTTGCAGGGCTCGCCGTAAGCGCGATGCCTGGTTGGGCCCAAGCCGATGAAGCCTCGCGCTACGCCGACGTCGAAGCCGGCGCTGCCCCTGCCTGGTTTAAAGACAAGCTATCTAGCACGAAGTGGCAAGCCGTCACCGTCAAGGACGAGGCAATCACTCCGTTCAAAGATGCGACCCACTACAACAACTTTTACGAGTTCGGCACTGACAAGGGCGACCCGGCGCAAAACGCAGGGTCTTTGAAAACCGAGCCTTGGAGCGTTGTCATCGACGGTGAAGTGGCAAAGCCTGGTCGCTACGCACTCGAAGACTTCATAAAGCCCTATCAGCTTGAAGAGCGTATCTATCGCCTACGCTGCGTAGAGGCGTGGTCGATGGTGATTCCATGGTTGGGTTTCCCGATCTCCGAGTTGCTCAAGCAGGTCGAGCCGACGGCGAATGCCAAATACATCCGCTTCGAAACGCTGCAGGACCCGAAGACCATGCCTGGCCAGCGCTCGGGCTTCGCGTTGATTGACTGGCCTTATGTAGAGGGGCTACGCCTGGATGAGGCGATGAACCCGCTCGCGATTCTGGCGGTGGGGATGTATGGGAGGGAGCTGCCCAATCAGAACGGCGCGCCTCTGCGTTTGGTGGTGCCATGGAAATACGGCTTTAAAAGCGTGAAGTCCATCGTGCGCATCAGTCTGACCAGCGAGCAGCCGAAGACGACCTGGCAAAGCATCGCGGCGAGCGAGTACGGTTTCTATGCCAACGTAAACCCTACTGTAGATCATCCACGCTGGACTCAGGCACACGAACGGCGTCTGCCCAGCGGGCTGTTCAGCCCGAATATTCGCCAGACCGAGATGTTCAACGGGTATGGGGAGCAGGTTGCTTCTCTATACACAGGCTTGGATCTACGGAAAAACTATTGATGCGCTTCATCTACTGGCGAGTGTCGGTGTTCATCGCTGCAGCGTTAGTCCCCATTTATTGGCTCTACCAGGCGTGGATCTTTGCCTTGGGGCCTGATCCGGGGAAGGTGCTGGTCGATCGCCTCGGGCTGGGAACTTTAGTGCTGCTTTTGATCACCTTGGCGATGACCCCATTGCAGCGCACGACGGGCTGGCCCGGATGGATCGCGGTGCGTCGGCAACTGGGGCTGTGGTGTTTTACCTATGTGTCGCTGCACATGCTGGGCTATGGCTTCTTTATTCTGGGTTTCGACTGGGCGCAACTGGGCGTGGAGTTGGTCAAGCGGCCCTACATCATTGTCGGCGCGCTAGGTTTTCTGGGCCTCTTGTCGCTGGCCGTGACGTCCAATCGCTATAGTCAGCGCCGTTTAGGCGTGCGTTGGAAGAAACTGCATCGGCTCAGTTACCTGATTCTCGGGCTAGGGCTGCTGCATATGCTGTGGATTGTCCGGGCTGATCTAAAGGAGTGGGCTATATATGCAACGATCGGCGCACTTCTTCTTTTGCTTAGGATCCCCGTAATTGCTGGGCGTATCCAGCGTCGTCGGGTCAAGAGCGGCAATGTTGCCACCAAAGTTTAAATAAGTGCTTGACGCCCCTCTGGATC